>DASVCN010000006.1 GCA_036381595.1 Trueperaceae bacterium
AATCATATTCTTCACATAATCCGCATGACCCGGACAATCAACATGCGAATAATGCCGCTCCGGAGTCTGATACTCAACATGCGAAGTATTAATCGTAATACCCCGCGCCTTCTCCTCCGGCGCCTTATCGATCTGATCATACGACTGCGTCTCCACAGACGGATCCGCCGCCGCAGCCGCAAACGTAATAGCAGCCGTCAACGTCGTCTTCCCATGATCAACATGACCAATAGTCCCAACATTCACATGCGGCTTCGTACGCTCGAACGTCGCTTTCGCCATCCTGCCTCATCCTTTCAGGCGCGCGCCTGTCTTGCAGGCGAACGCCGATCGGCGCGCATTCCCGCAACCGATCGTCGCTGCATATAGCGGTTGGATTTGGAGCTCGTGGACGGGATTGAACCGTCGACCTCTCCCTTACCAAGGGAGTGCTCTACCACTGAGCTACACGAGCCTACCCCAACCGTCATCTTCCATCCGAAGCTCCGCCTCCGCGCACGACCGAACCCGTTCGCTGGGCAACAGAACCACGTTTGGAGCGGGAGACGGGATTCGAACCCGCGACATTCAGCTTGGGAAGCTGACGCTCTACCAACTGAGCTACTCCCGCATGTTCGGGCGTCCCGAGAGAACGACCCGAGCCGGAACTTACCCGGCGGAGAACCGCTGGCGGATCTCCTCTTGGTGGGCAGGGCTGGATTCGAACCAGCGTAGGCGTAAGCCAACGGATTTACAGTCCGTCCCCTTTAACCACTCGGGCACCTACCCGTAATCGACCACTCGTCCGACCGTCGTTGGAGCCACCCATCGGAATCGAACCGACAACCTTCCGATTACAAGTCGGATGCTCTACCTGTTGAGCTAGGGTGGCAGGTCGTCATCCCGGGCGGCTGACGGGCGCTCTCGCGTCCGGCTAGATAGCCTAGCATGGGCCCCAGGGGGTGTCAACAAGGACGACGACGGCGGTTTAGCCCGTGCAGGACGTGCTTTCTCCGGTCAGCGGCGATGCCCTTGCTGGCCGCCCTCCCGTGTCCGGATCGGGGCCGAGATCCGCCCGGCTGCCACGCTCTCGGTGGGCGTTCAGAGGTCTTCCACCAGCAACGGGGCCGAGGGGTGTTCGCTGCCGCCGACCGGCTCGAGGGTTATGGCCAGGCTCGACGCCTCGGTCACCGGCTCGGTCAGCATGGTGCGGCCTTCGACCACGGCCAGGGAGAACGGGCCGTCTTCGCGCAGGGCCCAGAGCTGGTAGACGCCTTCCGGCGGGCGTTCGTCGAACGCGACGAAGAGACGGCCATCCGGCAGCCGCACCAGGGTTCCCAATTCCCGGCCATCCTCGTCTATGAGGCGGCTCGACAACGCCCCCGGACGCGCCTGGTACCTCTCGACCAGCCGCTCGACTCGGTCCGGACGCAGCAGCGGGCCGAGCACGAGCCAGGCAGCGACCCCGAGAGCGACTGCGATGCCGAATGCGGCCCAGCGCGAGCTGCGCTTGGCGGCGCCACGCGTGAGCCGATCGTGAGACCGCGGCGGTATTGGCGAAGCGCGCAACCGCTCTACCAGCAGCTCCACCGACCTTTCGTCGGTCCGCGCGGGCGGCAGGGTCATCACCAACCACGACAGGTCGTCCTGGATGCGCCGCACCCGCCTCGCAGCCTCCGAGTCCACCCTCAGGAAGCTCTCCACCTCGCGGGCCTGCTCGGACGACACCGTGCCGAGGGCGTAATCGATGAGCAGCGCCTCGTCGATCGTCACCGGCGCACCTCAACAGCCGCATCGTGCAGCGACGCCAACGCGCGCTTCAGGGCGGTGTGCACCGTTGCCGGCGAACGCCCGCTCCTCTCGACCAACTGACGGTGATCGTGGCCTCCGAAGAAGGCCAGTTCGAGCAGCTGCCGGGCGAGCGGGTCGAGCCGGTCCAGCGCATCGGACAAGTAAAGCGGCTCACCCGCCAGGTCGTCCGGCTGCGGAGATCCACCGCGCAGGTCCAGCGGCCCGTACCCTCCGAGGCGACGGATCGCCATCCGGTGAGCGGTCGTGACGATCCAGGTTCTGGCCCCGGCCTTCATCCGGTCGAACCGTCGCGCGCCCTCCCAGAGCCGGATGAACACCTCCTGGGTGAACTCCTGCGCTTCTCCGTCCAAGCCCATCCGTTCGGCCATCGAGACTATGAAGGGGGCGTAGCGGCGGAAGGTCTCACGAAGCGCCGCCTCGTCACGCTCGGCCATGAGCTCCACCAGATCCTCGTCGCTCGAGATCCTGATGTCGCTGGCAGGCTGCTGTTCGGCACGGCCCATGGTTGCAATCTACCCGCTCGGACCGACGTTCACCGCGGCGCGGGCACGACTCAGGGCTACCGCCGGGTCGAGTGGCTGCGAACGGGCAGGACTGGCTGCCGGTGGTACAATCGAGCCCACTGGAGGTATTCCATGCCGCGAATCGGTCCGCTCGGTATCTGGGAGATTCTGATCATCCTCGTGGTGATCCTGCTCATTTTCGGTCCACGTCGCCTGCCCGAGATGGCGAAGGGCATCGGCCAGTCGGTGAGAGAGTTCCGCAAAGGCATCCGTGACATGAAGGACGACTTCGAAGCCGGGGCCAACGAGAAGCCCGCCAAGGCGCAGGCCAGCGAGAGCAGGGCGGCGACCGTCGGCGACAGCGCGGCCAAGCAGGAGAAGGGCGCCGATGACGACGCCAAGGCCAAGGTAGAAAGCAAGACCGCCGACCAGTCGGCCTGATCCGAGAAACGTCCTGTCCCACGCCCCTGCTGCAACCATGACAGGTCGCGCCCGATGGGCGCCGGGCACCTGTCGCCACGGATGATCGCGTGACGCTGATCGATCACTTCGAAGAGCTGCGCACGCGGCTCTTCATCGCCCTGGGCGCCTGGATCGTCGGCTCCGGCGTCGCCTTCTACTTCCTGGACAGACTACTCGGGTGGATCCAGGAGCCGTTGCCTCCGAACATGTCGCTCACGGCGTTCGGCTTCCTCGAGCCGTTCCTGGTGGCGATGCAGATCGCCTCCTTCTTCGGCCTGGTCCTGGCCGCGCCGATAATCGGAGGCCAGATCTGGGGCTTCGTAGCGCCCGGCCTCTATCCGGAGGAGCGGCGCTGGGCCGTCCCGTTCATACTCCTTACCGCGATCGCGTTCAGCGGCGGAGTCGTATTCGCCCGCTACGTGGTCCTGCCGTTCTCGATCCCCATAATCCTCGGTTTCCTGGGACCCGAAGTCGCCGTCCTCCCGTCGATCGGCGACTACATCTCCAAGGTGCTCCTGATAATGGCGGTCTTCGGACTGATATTCGAGATGCCGGTGGTCGGTTTCCTGCTCGCCAGGCTGGGGATCGTGAGAGCGCGCCAGCTGACCTCCAACCGCAAGTGGGCAGTCGTAGTGGGCCTCCTGGTCGCCGCGATAATCACCCCTACCGCCGATCCGTTCAACTTCGGGCTGGTGGCCATCCCCCTGGTGGTACTCTACGAAGTCACCGTGATAGTCGTCCGGCTGTCGCAGAAGAAGGAATTCGATGAGAGAGAAGATCCAGAACCTACGAGCTAAGATCGACGGCCTCAACCTCCAGATCCTGGAGCTCCTCTCGGAACGAGCGCAGCTGGCCGAGAGCATCGGCGAGATCCAGACGACGCTGGGGCTGAGTCATTACGATCCGGTGCGCGAGCAGCAGATGCTCGACGCCCTCCTCGCAGCCAACCGAGGACCGTTCGACGACGCCACCGTGAAGAGCCTCTTCAAGCAGATCTTCCAGGCGTCCATGCACCTCGAGCAGCAGCAGGAGAAGGGCCGCTACCTCACCTCGCGCTCGAGCGGCGCCGGCGATACGGTGGTGCGCATCGGAGATCTACACGTGGGTTCTGACCACTCCCCGGTGCTCGTCGCAGGCCCGTGCGCCATAGAGTCGAGGGAACAGGTGATGGTTACCGCAGAGCGGGTCGCCTCGCGCGGCGTGACGCTCTTCCGCGGAGGGGCGTTCAAGCCCCGCACCGACCCCTACTCGTTCCAGGGGCTCGGAATCGACGGACTGAAGCTCGGACGAGAGGCGTGCGATCGGTTCGGCCTCAAGTTCGTCTCCGAGATCATGGACGCGCGCGACGTGGACGCCTTCGTCGAGTACGCCGACGTACTCCAGATCGGGGCTCGCAACATGCAGAACTTCACCCTGCTCAGGGCGGTTGGCCGTAGCGGCAAGCCGGCCCTCCTGAAGCGGGGACTCTCGGCCACCATCGAGGAGTGGCTGATGGCCGCCGAGTACCTGCTCAGCGAAGGCAACCGGAACGTGATCCTCTGCGAACGGGGGATCAGGACCTACGAACGCTATACCCGCAACACCCTCGATGTCTCCGCTGTGGCGCTCGCCAAGCTCGAGACGCACCTGCCCGTGCTGGTCGACGTCACCCACTCGGGCGGCCGCCGCGACCTGCTGGTGCCGCTGACCAAGGCTGCGCTCGCCACGGGCGCCGACGGGATCATGATCGAAGTCCACCCGAACCCCGCGGTCGCTCTTTCAGACCAGAAGCAACAGGTCGACTTCGACGCGTTCGACAGCTACCTCGAGGAAACCGGCTACCACAACAAGCTGTCGCAGAAGAGGCACGAGGTCTACGGCTTCTAGGGCGCCAGGGCCTGGCGGCCCGCCCCGCCGCGGGCGGGCGACCCGAATCGGCGGGCTTGGGAGGAAGCTGGATGGATAACCTCCTGAACCTGATCTTCAAGACGACGAGCGTAGAGCCGAGCTACGACAAGGGACTCTGCCTGGCCGCGAACAGGGCCACCCACTGCACCCGTTGCCGTGAGGTGTGCCCTCACGAGGCGATATCGATACGTCGGCAGGTCGAGATCGACGAGGTCGACTGCACCGGCTGCGGTCTCTGCATCCAGGTCTGCCCCACCCAGGCGCTTGAGCCCAAGGTCTCCTACGACTCGGGCGCATCGGTACGCTGCTCCCGCGTGAAGGGCAGTGCCCAGTCGATCCTCTGCCTGGGAAGGCTGCAGGCGTCCGACCTGCTTCGTCTGGTGGGATCCCGGGAAGGCGCGACGTTGGCGCGCGGCGATTGCGCCACCTGCCCCATCGGCAGCGCGGCCATCGCCGATGCAGTCGAGGTGGTGCGCGAGGAGGCCCTGGAACTGGCGAAGCTTCACGACCGTGAGGTGAAGATCGAAGTCATCGAGACCGAGACCTTCGACGACGACAGCCGAGGGCAAACCTTGAGCCGTCGGCAACTTCTCAGAGGCGGCTGGCGCTCACTGCAGGAGCGGGCGGGTGAGGCACTCGCGCCCCTCGACCCGGGGCCTCAACCGGGGGAAGCGGGGCACGGCCAACCGTTGGAACTGCGTCGGCGCTTCCGGATCCTGGCGGCGGCCGATCCGGCGCCGTCCGCGAAGGTGCCGTGGGTCCTGCCACGCGTGAACGACGACTGCATCATGTGCCCGGCCTGCACAAAAGCCTGCCCCACGGGCGCCTTCGATCGGGTCTTCGAGGCCGATGGCGACGGCGTTCTCCTCCTCCAGCCGGAACTGTGCGTCGGGTGCGAGGCGTGCGTGAGCGCCTGCCCGGTTGGGGCCATCGGCATGGACGCCGAGGTAAGCTGGGGCGAACTCTCGGCAGGCCAGCAGGAGGCTTACCGGCGCGACCCCGAGCGGGAGCGACCGGGAACCTTCGCCCGCTGAAGACAGGGAGCACCTTCGCCCGGTGAAGACGATGTCCCGGGAGCGCATGTCACTGCTCTCGCGGATCGCGTTGCGCCGCGCTGCACGAGACGCTCACCTGCCTCGACCCTCGAGCGCTTAGACTGTCGCATGACCGTCGATCAGTGGGTGTACGAGGCCGTCGAGTCGCAAGCGAAGACCGGCGCCACCCTTAGGGAGATCCAGCGCTACATCGACGAGCACCATTACGAGGAGTTGGCCGTAGACACGATCGAAACCTCCCTCGAGAAACTACGTTCCGACGGCAAGCTCGAACTGGACGGAACGCGCTGGCGGTTGGCCAACAGGACCAGCAAAGAGGACGCCCTCAAGAAACTCTTCGGAGACCTCTGAACGACCTGGGCAGCGACTAGGCCGGAATCTGGCTGAAGTAGGCCAGCAGGAAGAGCAGGACGGCGAAGGCCGCGCGCACCAGGTGATGGTGCCACTTCACCCGGCCGATGATGAGCCGCCCGTAGAGCAGCGACGAGACCGAGGCCAGCACCAGACCGATCGCCAACAGAACCATCGTGAAGGGCAGGGCCGAGACCATCGCAGCCGCCGAAACTATGAGGACGCTTGCGGCCAGCATGAAGAGGGCGGCAAGCCAACCCTTGCGCCTGATCACCGCCCACGCTCCCACGGCGTTCACAACTGCGTAGAGCGCGGTCAGGATGAAAGCGGCGATGAGCACGCTGCATCCTACCGTGTCGCCGCGGCCGGGCGAAATCCGGCCGAGCGCGGCTCAGAGCCCAACTAGCAACTCTTCAGGGCCGCTCACCAGTTCGGTCAGGGGACGCACGACGATCTCCCTGGCCGACTGCTTAAGTGCTCGCTCACGTAGCCAGATGTCGGCCCCTGAGGTCTCGTCGATGACCAGGTGGAGCTCCGAGACGGAGCCACGACGCGAGAAGTGGCGCACCGCGCCCAACACCTCACGGTCGGTGGGGATCATGCGAGGGTCGATCCGCTCGCCCTCCTCCCGCAGGAGCAACGGATCGAGCCGATGCTGACCTATGGCCGTGACACCCTCGGGCGCTACCCGCTCCACCAACTGCGAGCGAAGCAGCCACGGCTGACCCACGACTCCGATAGTCTTCCGGCCCGCAACCGTGGTCCAGGAAGGAGGTGGGACCGGTTCGTGACGCAGTGCCGCCCGGTGTCGGTCCCATACCCGCCGTACCCGACCAGGGTCACGGATCAGCTGCTGGAGCGTCTCCACCACGAGCGTTTGCTGCTCGGGAGCTAGCAGTGCCGGTACCCCCAGTACGGGCGGCAACCCGCCGATGGTACCGAGTGCCGCAGGGAAGTCGGAGACCCACGGGTCCTGCCCGCCGCCGCGCCGGGCCTCACTGGCCGGATTGAGCGACGGCGCCACCAGCAGGTCGACTTGCGCGAGCGACAAAGCCTGGGCGACAGCCAATCGGAAAGATGCACCCGATACCGAGCGCACCCTGTCGTCGTCCAGGCTGGCGAGCGCTTTCTCCTCATCCGGGAAGAGGACCTCGACGCCCGCCTCCTCGAAGAGTCTCTGCCAGAAGGGTCCGTAACGCTCCCACAGGAGTTGGGTGACGAAGCCGATGCGCATAGGCGTGACACTCTAGCATGGGCCCGAACGCCCCCACTGTCCGCTTCCATGACCCCGTCGGGCGCGTCCTGCCGGGTCTATCACTCACCCTTCGACTGCCGCCAGGGAAGGTCAGGCGAGGATCTCGCGGGGCCCAACCGGTAACGCCTCTAGCAGTTCCACGGCCAGGATCAGGGCCGCCGACTTGTCCAGGTACTGGTTGCCGTTGCCGCACTTGGGCGAGAGCACGCAGCGAGGGCAGCCGCTCTTACAGGGGCAGTCGCGCAGCAGGTCTCGGGCAGCGCCGAGCCACTCGCTGAAGCGGCCCGCGCCGCCGCGGCTGTAGCCTACGCCACCCGGGTAACCGTCGTAGATGAAGATCGTCGGGGCTCCGGTTGGCGGATAGACCGGGTAGGAGACGCCGCCCACGTCGGCCCGTTCGCAGAGCACGAAGGCGGGCAGCAAACCGATGAGGGTGTGTTCGAGGGCGTGCAGTGCACCCGGTCGGTCCGCAGGTGCGATCCTGCCCAGGAGGTCCGCGGCCTCGAACCAGAGGGCCTGCGTCGTGTACGAGAGGGGCGGTAGATCGAGCAGCCGTTCGTCGAGTACCGCTTCGGTTATATAGCGTTTCTTGACGTAACCGGTCACGGTGGTGGTCACCCGCACCCGCCCCGTCTCGACGAGGCTGCTGGCCGCGTCCGCCTCGAGGATATCGATGTCGGTTTCGGATCGAGCCTGAGTGTAGAACTCCTCTATGTGGGGCAGCAGCACCGCTCGCGACCGCTCGAGATCGAGTGAGGCTACCAGGTAGGTTTCGCCCCGATGAAGGTAGACGGCGCCGGGGTGAAGGTCGCGCAAGGCCGAGGAGAGGTCGCTCTCCCCCAAGGTCTTGCCGAAGCCGTCCACGAGGCGGACCCGCTTGCCGCTTCCGCCTCTTATCTGCACGCGGCGGTGTGGGTAGCGGCCACCGTGGCACCACCTGAGCCCGCAGCGGTAGAGGTGCGGCCGGGTGGCGGGATCGAACCAGGGAGCGAGGAACTCCTCGCCAGCGGCGAACGGCAGTTCGGCGGCGGCGCAGTCGACATGAGGCGGGTGGATCTCGCTGTTGAACGGGTCAGCGACTGCGTCCTCGGGAGCGCCCTCGGTAAGCAGGTCAGGATGATGCAGATAGTACTCGTCGAGAGGATCGTTGCCCGGGATGAGCAGCGTGAGGGCGCGTCCGCCTCCCCGGCCGGCGCGTCCGGAGCGTTGCCACAGCGCCATGTGAGACCCGGGGTACCCCACCAGCACGACCGCGTCCACCCCACCGATGTCGATGCCCAACTCCAACGCGCTGGTGGCCGCCAGCACGCGGATGTCCCCGTTGCGGAACCCCTCTTCGATGAGTCGACGATCCTCGCTCGTGTATCCGGCCCGGTACGTCTGCAGTTGTGGCGCCGAAACCGGATCGAGCTGGGCGGCCGCGTAGCGCCGCAACAGTTCGGCCGACTTCCGCGAGTTGCAGAAGAAGATGCTCTTGAGGCCGGCCCGCACGAACCGGGCGGCCAGCCAGGCCGCCTCGGTGTTGCTGCTGCGGCGGCGGCCATCGCTCCCTTCCAGCAACGGTGGTTGCCAGAAGATGAACTCTCGCGCGGGGGCGGGGCTGTCGTCCTCGGCAACCTCGACGAACGGAGCCCCGGCAAGCCGCCCTGCATGCTCGGCCGGATTGCCAACCGTGGCGCTGGCCCCGATGAACTGCGGTTCCCCGCCGTAATGGCGGGCGACCCGTAGCAGCCTCCGTAGGACGTTGGCAACGTGGGCGCCCATCACCCCCCTGTAGTTGTGCAGCTCGTCGAGCACCACGAAGCGCAGCGAGCCGAGGAACCGCGACCAGCGCTGATGGTGCGGCAGTATGCCGTAGTGCAACATGTCGGGATTGGTGAGGATGATCGCGCCCTCGGAACGAAGCCTCGTTCGCTCCTCTCCGGGGGTATCGCCGTCGTAGCTGCCTACGGGCGCCTTCACCGCCAGTTGCTCGGTCAACGCCCTCAGCTTGTGCAGCTGGTCGGCCGCCAGCGCCTTCGTGGGCGCAAGGTAGAGAACGGTCCCCCCCTCCCGGGCGGCAGCGACGGAAGGAAGCTGGTAGATCAGGCTCTTGCCTGACGCGGTGCCGGTGGCAGCAACCACGTTCCGCCCCTCTCGCAGCAGCTCGAAAGCGCGAGACTGGTGCCGATAAGGGGTGATGCCGAGTTGGGTGAGGTAGGCGCCCACGTCACCGCTGGTCTCGCCGAACACCGCATTCCTGGGCGGATAGAAGCGGAACGAGGAGATCTGCCCCTCGTAGCCTTCGAGCGAGCCGAGCCAGGCGTGGAAGCTCCTCTGATCACCGGGTATCGCGTCCACGATCCAGCCTACCGTTTCACCCCCGACATACCTCATGCGGGGCCGACCGTTTCTAGTCTGGACGGGGATTAACCGTCGCCTCAGGTGCTAGACTCGGCGAGTCCCTGGGCCGGCGCCTCCGTGAGCCCTTGCGAAACACTGCTCATGGTGATGTTCCTGATCCTCCTCTACATACTCGTTCTGGCCTATATAGGCCTCATGCTGCTCGTCGTAGCGGGAATGTTGCGGCGCGACCCACGACCGTACTCCCCGGACCGGCCTTCCGTGAGCGTGGTGATACCCGCTCACAACGAAGAGGAGACGCTCGGCGCGACCCTCGCTTCGCTCTCCCGTCAGTCCTATCCCGGCGACGTGGAGTTCGTGGTCGTCGACGACCGCTCGACCGATTCGACGGCGGCCGTCATCGAGCGGGCAGCGTCGGCCGACAGCCGCTTCAGGATGGTCCGGGTGACCGAACCCAGCCACCGGCTGGCACCGAAGGTCAACGCGGTAAACGAAGGGATCCGGGCCTCGAGCGGAGAACTGATCGTCACCAGCGACGCCGACTGCGAGTACCCCGCCGGTTGGCTCGAGGGGATGGTGAGCCACTTCGAGGACGACGTCGTGATGGTCGTCGGCTACGTCGAGTGCACACGGGCGATGGACCGGAAGAGCCCGATCGGATACTTCGAGACGATCGACTGGTTCTCGCTCATGCTCACTTCGCGTAGCCTCACCCGTTTCGGCTGGAAGTTCGCATCGAGCGCCAACAACCAGGCCTACCGGCGGAGCGCCTTCGAAGCGAGCGGCGGCTTCGGCTCCGGTGGACGAGCACCCAGCGGCGACGAGGACCTGCTCACCCAGCGACTCGGACGGTTGCCGGGTGCTCGCGTCGTCTTCGCGAGCACGCCGGAGGTGCGGGTGTTGACCCGGCCGATGGGCGGGCTCCTGGCCCTGTTGCGGCAGCGGAAGCGGTGGGTCTCGCGCTACCACCACCCGATGCACTACCACCCTGGGTTCATCGCATCCATCGCAATCCTTGGCGCGCAGAGCGCCGCGCTGACGGTTGCGGTCCCGCTGGCCGTCCTCGTGCCCTGGAGCGCTCCCTGGATCGCGGGCCTTTGGGGGGTCAAGCTGGCGGTCGAACTGGTGGGCATGAGGATCGGCACGAGGCAGTTGCAGAGGCCCGACCTGTGGGGGCTGCCGGTCTTCGGCTGGGCTCTCTTGCACCCTTTCTTCATCGCCACGGTCTGCATCTGGTCGTTCCTTCGACCGGGCGAGTGGAAGGCAGGCGCCCCCGGATACAGGCGGCGGTTCTGGCGCCGCTGGCTGCGCGAGAACGGACGGCGGTTACGCGGACTGGTAGTGGGTGGGCGCCGGGCTTCCTGAGGTCCCCGGGGGGCTGGTGATAAACTGCTGTGCTACCGCGTGAGGGGGCTTCTCACGTATTTGGAGGATCTCAGATGAAAGTATTCGTCCTTGGCGGTGACGGCTTCTGCGGCTGGCCCACCAGTCTCCACCTGAGCAAACTGGGATTCGATGTCACCATCATCGACAACCTTTCCCGCCGCAACATCGACAACGAGCTGGAGGTCGGCAGCCTCACCCCCATCCGCCCCATGGGCGAACGCATCAGGGTCTGGAAGGAGCTGACCGGCAGGACGATCGAGTTCGAACGGCTCGACATCGCCGACAACTACCACCGGCTCCTCACCCTCCTGCTCGAGAAGCAGCCCGACGCCGTCGTCCACTTCGCCGAACAGCGCGCCGCCCCCTACAGCATGAAGTCGGCCTGGCACAAGCGCTACACCGTCGACAACAACGTCAACGCCACCCACAACGTCCTCGCCGCCATCGTCGAGAGCGGCCTCGACATCCACCTCGCCCACCTGGGCACCATGGGCGTCTACGGCTACGGCACCGCCGGCATGAAGATCCCCGAAGGCTACCTCCCCGTCGAAGTAACCGGCGAAGACGGCCAGAAGATCCGCCAGGAGATCCTCTACCCCGCCAACCCCGGGTCCGTCTACCACATGACCAAAACCCTCGACCAACTCCTCTTCGCCTACTACGCCAAGAACGACGGGCTCCGCATCACCGACCTCCACCAGGGCATCGTCTGGGGAACCAACACCAGCGACACCAACCGCGACGAAAGACTCATCAACCGCTTCGACTACGACGGCGACTACGGCACCGTCCTCAACCGCTTCCTCATGCAGGCAGCCGTCGACTACCCCCTCACCGTGCACGGCACCGGCGGCCAGACCCGCGCCTTCATCCACATCCAGGACACCGTCCGCTGCATCCAACTCGCCCTCGAGAACCCACCCGCCAAAGGCGAAAGGGTCCGCATCCTCAACCAGATGACCGAAACCCACCGGGTACGCGACCTCGCCCAGATCGTCGCGAGGATCGCCGGCGCAGAGGTCGCCAACGTCCCCAACCCCCGCAAGGAAGACCCCGAGAACGAACTCCACGTTCGCAACGATCTCTTCCTCGACCTCGGCCTGGAGCCCACCACCCTCGAAGAAGGCCTCCTCGAAGAGGTCACCGAGATCGCCCGCAAGTACGCCCACCGCGCCGACAAGAGCAAGATCCCCGCGCGCAGCACCTGGACCAGGAACCAGAAACCCGGCGTGCCGGAGGAAGCCGGAAAGAGGATCGGAACGAGCTAGTCGCCGGAGCGCGGCAAGCCACTACGTTCTCGCTCGATGCGCATCGCGTTCTTCACCGAGACCTTCCTGCCGAAGATCGACGGCGTAGTGACCCGGGTGGTGCGGACCCTGGAGCAACTCCGGGACCTCGGTCACGAAGCGCTAGTGTTCGCACCCCACCACCCGCCTGCCGAGTACGCCGGGCACAAGGTAGTGAGGGTGCCGGGAGTGCCGTTCAAGCCCTGGTACCCGGAACTGGTGCTGGGGATGCCGCGGCCGCGGCTCGGGCGTGAACTCGACGCCTTCGCTCCCGACCTGGTCCACGTGGTGAACCCGGTGATCCTGGGCCTCTGGGGCACCGCGATCGCCAAGCAACGGAACCTCCCGTTGTTGGCCAGCTTCCATACCGACATCACCCAGTACTCGCAGCACCTGAAACTCTGGTTCCTGACGCCCTTCTCCCGTGGCTTCCTCCGCGACGTCCACAACCAGGCGCACCTGAACCTGTGCACCAGCATGCCAATGGTCGAAGCGGCGCGCGGACTTGGGATCCAGCGGGTTCGGCTCTGGCCGAAAGCGGTCGACACCGAGCGGTACCATCCGGACAACCGATCCCGAGCCATGCGAGAGCGGCTGAGCGGGGGTCACCCAGAAGCGCCCCTGATGATCTACGTAGGCAGGTTGTCGTTCGAGAAGCGCCTAGAGTGGCTGCTGGAGCCGATCGAGCGACTCGATGGCGTGCGCCTCGCCTTCGTCGGGTCCGGTCCCGCCGAGGCGTTCCTCCGCAAACGTTTCGAAGGCACCCGGACCGTCTTCACCGGCTACATGAGCGGTGACGAGCTCGCGCAGGCGTACGCCAGCGCCGACGTCTTCGCTTTCCCCTCCGACACGGAGACCCTCGGGTTCGTTGCGATGGAGGCGATGGCCTCGGGCGTGCCCGCTGTGGGCGCAAGAGCGGGAGGCATCCCGGACGTGATCGAGGAAGGCGTCAACGGTCTGCTCTTCGAACCGGGCAACACCGATGAGCTGACCGAGAAGCTGGGGTTGCTGCTGCGGGACGATCAACTCCGGTTGCGTCTGGCGCGCGAGGCCCGGGCGTCGATGGAGGGGTGGAGCTGGCGCGCCGCCACCGAGAAGCTGGTCGAGTTCTACGAGTTGGCCCTCACCATCCACCGGCGCTACGATCCGCCGAGCGTCCACTGAATCCGCGTTTCACCGGGGTACACGGACATCACGACGACTCCGCCTGGGGCTGCTCACGATGACGGCAAACCGAAGCTGAAGTGAAGCTCCCGAGATGCCGCCTCGAGGTTCCAGGTCAGCGAGGAAGTCCGGCCAGAACTGCCCTCGCTCTCGCGCGATCTCTAGAGTGCACCATCAGCGAGGTGTTCAGGTCGCTGCTGGGACCGCCGAAATTCGCGCCGCCACCGGAGGTACGCGTTCGGTAGCGGACGCCGTTCGCCCTGAGCAGAGAGCAGATCGGCCCCAGGCCCACCGAACTGTTGCAGGCCGCGTTGGCGATCACTATCCAGTGCCTCGATTCGAACGCCCAGTAGAGGACGGCTGCTACCGCTGCGATTCCAAAGAGAAGACCTACCCACGGCTCCACGGCGGCCTCACCTCCAGTCACCCTCGACGACCAGGTATAGGTAGGCGTCGCCAAGGTGGCGGAAGACTAGCGCTCCCGGTCCCGTCATGCAACTGCCGAAACTACAGGCTCGAACCGAACCGTGACGACCGAACCCGAGGGCCCGGTCTCCTACTGCCCGCAATAAGCTCCACGCTCAGGGCTTCCCGGCAGCGGCCGATCTGGAGGCGATCTTAGTGTTCGAGAGCGTGCAGTGGGAGAGACCTCAGGGCTTGCTCGCGCCTACCAACGAGGAACGTTCTGATACCCTGCGTGGCGTGCCCACGGCCTTCGATACCCGTGTAGCCGCCTACGGCGTCATCGTGCGCAGCGGGCAGATCCTGCTGGCGCACTGGAACGCCTATGGCACGACCAACTGGACATTACCGGGCGGAGGGCTCGAGTTCGGCGAGGACCCGGCCACCGCTGCCCGCCGGGAGATCCTCGAGGAAACCGGCTATCACGTGTGCCTGGAGCGTCTGCTGGGCGTCGACAACGCTTTCTACCCGGCTGGGAAGCGCATGCGGAGCCGCGGCCATCACTCCTTCCGCGTGATCTACGAGGCACGGATAGACAGCGGCGAGCTTGCCAACGAAGCGAACGGCACCACCGACGAGGCTCGCTGGTTCCCTTTGGACGAGGTGCCCGGGCTCGAACGGGTGAAGTTGGTCGACGTAGCGATCGATATGTGGCGCAGGCAAACCGTGCCGCACGAAGAGGCTGTCTGAACGAGACGCCTGGTCCCTCCCTGAACGCGCCGCGTCCGCACTGACAGCCCGCCTACAGATGATGTTCCCTGCGATCGAGTAATCCGGAGGGCAGGTTATATGGTGCGCGACACGAGTTGCGGCAACGCCGCCGCCCGACCTATCCCCCTGGAAGGAAGCCAAGTGAAACCAGCACGAATTCTTCTGCTAATCTCCTCTGCCCTGTTCCTCGCATTCGCAGCCGCACAACAACCCGACACCGAGACCGTCCCGGGTCAGGTAGCCGGTGAGTGGCACGGGAACATCGAGCTGCCCGGCATGCCTCTGGAAGTGATCGTCACGTTGGAGCAGGCGGGCGAGGAGTGGCGCGGCAGCATCGACATCCCGGCGCAGGGCGCTGAAGATCTGGCGCTGGACGAGATCAACGTGCAGGGCGACGTCGTGTCCTTCCGGATATCCGGGGTTCCCGGCGAACCGACCTTCCAGGCCACGCTGGCGGAAGGCGAGTTGACCGGCATATTCATCCAATCCGGTCAGGAGTTCCCGTTCGTTCTCGAGCGTGCCCGAACCAGCGCGCCCCTCGCCGGTCCCGCGGAAGCGTCCGAATACACCGATCCTCGTGGACGCTTCACCTTTCCGGTGCCCACCGGCTGGACTACAGCACGGAGGGACGGTTTCGTCGAGGTCGCCAGTCCTGAAGAAGGCATCCGCATCTACGTGTACGTCACCGATACCGATGACCTCGAAGCAGCCATCCGGGAAGCCTGGTCGGTCGCAGATCCGAGCTTCGATCTCGAACCGCAGGAGATCCTGCAGCCACCGTCGGAACCCGGTGTGGAGGAGACGGTGCTCGCCAACTACGACGCCGGTGACGACGAACAGATCTACCAGGCGATAGCCCAGCTGCGAGACGGTACGGCCTACGTGATGCTCTTCGACGCGGAGCTCGCGGCCGTCCAGCGTCGCGGGGCCCAGCTCCAGATAGTGGCAAGCGGGTTCGAGATCACCGGCGTCGAACAGGTCGACCTGGGTGGCGCCCAACCCCTCGAAGTCGATGCGATCGCCGACGAACTCGAGGTGTTCATCGAGGAGACGATGGCGGCGTTCGGGATCCCCGGAGCAGCCGTTGCCGTGGTGCAGGGTGGTGAAGTGGTCTACAGCAACGGCTTCGGCACCCGCGAAGCGGGCGGCAGCGAACCGGTGACCCCGGACACCCACATGATGATCGGTTCGGTAGGCAAGACGATGACCTCGATGGCCATCGCCACGATGGTCGACGACGGCATCGTCGACTGGGATACGCCGGTGGTCGAGGTACTGCCGGAGTTCGAGGTCGCCGATGCCCAGCTGACCCAGGAGATAACGATCCGCAATCTGCTCTGCGCCTGCACCGGCGTTCCCCGCCGGGACCTCGAGCTCTTCTTCAACGCCGAGGAGTTGTCGGCCGAGGACATCGTCGAGTCACTCGCGACCTTCGAGTTCTTCACGGCCTTCGGCGAGGCGTTCCAGTACAGCAATCAGCTTGTCGCTACCGCGGGTTACGCCGCCGCCGCGGCTGCCGGCGCCGAGTTCGGCGACCTGCTCGAAGGCTACATCCGCGTCCTCGACGAGCGCGTCCTCACGCCCATCGCCATGGATAGAACGACGCTTTCGTTCGAAGAGGTCACCTCGCGAAGCGAGTTCGCTCTCCCCCACCAGCAGAATCTGGAAACGGGCGTCTACGAGCCGGTGAGCCTCGCGTTCGAGAAGCTGCTCCTGCCGGTCGCACCAGCCGGAGCACACTGGTCGACTGCGGAAGACATGGCCCGCTATCTGATCACCCAGCTCGACACCGGAGTGGCACCCGACGGTGACCGGGTGGTGTCGAGAGAGAACCTGCTGGAGACGTGGGAGCCGCAAGTGCCGCTCTCGGCGACCGAGAGCTACGGCCTGGGCTGGTTCGTGGGCGAGTACAAGGGGCTCGAGCACATCTACCACGGGGGCAACACGCTCGGTTTCACCTCCCAGTTGTCGTTCATCCCGGCTGCCGACACCGGCATCGTGGTGCTCACCAACGCTCAGGCCACCAACGCGTTCAACACCGCGGTTTCGACCCGTCTCTACGAGCTCGTCTACGAGCAACCGTCGGAGGTCGACGCCCAGGTCGAGTTCCTCGTCACGCAGAGCGAAACCGCGCTCGCCGAAGCGCGCGAGCAGGTTCAGGATGCGGTCGAACCGGACGAGGTCTCACCGTTCCTGGGCAGGTACGAGAACGAGGCGCTGGGCGAGATCAGCCTCGAGATGGTGGGAACGCAGCTCTTCCTCGACGCCGGTTCATTCCGCAGCGAGATACGCCCCGCCTTCGATCGTGAGGGCGAGTTCGACACGTACATCACCTACGGGGCCCCGATCGTCGGCCTGCCGATCGCTCTCGAGACCGGTGAAGCGGGCGAACAGACGGTCGTGCTGGGCTCCGGCGCGATCGAGTACACGTTCGAGCGGGTACTGGGGACAGGCGATTCGACTTCGCCCTGATCGAGCAACTGCTCAGAGACGCCGCCGGGTCGAACGAGGATACCCGCTGGCGCCCACTCCTACCAAAGGATGAGGACCGGCTCATCGGCCGGGAATATGCTCGCGTCATGGATGACACCGAGCGCGAGAACGCACAGACGAACGGTCAGGAGTCTACTCAGGACGCCCGGAAGGAAACCTTCCAGGAGGAGTTCAAGGTAACCAGCGACCGGGTAGTGGCCAAGGTGAAGGAACTGATCCGCGAGGGCAACGTTCGCCGGATCATCATCAAGAACGAGAAGGGAAAAGTGCTGCTGGAGTTCCCGCTCCTCATCGGCGTCGCGGGCGCAGTCCTGCTGCACGTGTGGGCCGCGCTCGCGGTGATCGCGGCGCTGGTCTCGAATCTGAGCATCACGGTCGAACGGCAGGTAGATTCCCAGAACGGCGCCGGCTCCGCACCGGTCCCGCCCTCCGAACGAAGCTAGCCGCCCGGATGGCGTGCCGCGGGGACACCGAGTCCGTGCTTCACGCTCAGGGCACCTGACTAACCGGCGAAGGCGCTGAGGTCGGCCCCGATCAGCAGCTGCAGCCCCGTGATGGCCAGGAGTACCGTCACCAACCGGGTGAAGAGTCGCTCGTCGAGGGCGCCCAGCAGGCGCACTCCCAGCCAGGCTCCCAACCAGGCGACGGGCAGCAGGGCCAGCGCCAGCGAGAGTCGCCGCACGGAGAGCAGTCCCAGCCAGCCGTAGGGGATGAGTTTGACCAGATTGAGGATGAAGAAGAACCAGGCGATGGTGCCAACGAACTGGCGCCGGTCCAGCCCCCGTGGGAGCAGGTAGACGGTGAGCGGCGGTCCACCGGCGTGAGCCAGCGTCGAGCCGAACCCTGCGATAGCGCCCAGCAACCCTCCCCACGCTGGCGACGGCGCCGCTACTTCGTGCAGGCGCTCGAGGAGTCGTGGCGCCACGAGCCGCCAGCCCACGAAGGAGAGCGCCAGGATCCCAACCGCGATCTCCAGTGCCCGCTCGTGTTCGGTGAACAGGTCGAAGGCCAGCGCGCCGGCGATCACTCCAACGACCGCGGCGGGCAGAAGCAGCCTGAGGTCTGGAAGGCTGAGGTTGCGGCGATACTGGCCCACGGTGAACACGTCGGTGCCGATGAGGATCGGAAGCATCAGAGCGGCCGCCTCCGGCACCGGCATCGCCAGCGCCACCAGCGGTGTCGCGACGACGCCTACTCCTCCTCCGAAGCCGGCCTTGGCGACGCCCACCAGCAGCGTCGCCAGCACGACCAGGACGAAGGCGTCGGGGGCGAGTCCGAAGAACATTCGCGAGGTATAACACGCCCCGGCTGCTTCCCTCGGGAACGGCTAGTGTCGCAGCAGACCGGCGAGCCGCTCCGCCGCTCGGTGGGCTGCCCGGCTGCGAGCCGCCGGTACTTTGCCGGGCCGGAGGGCATCAGTCACCGCTGAGGGCATCTCCCGACTGCTGGCTGCGCCTTACCCGCTGCAACAGGGCCCGCAGGCCGAAAAGGGTCGCCAGCGCGATCGCGCCGAATACCGCGAAGCCGAGCGGCTGAACGTACGGCGGTACCTCCCCGGCGAAGCCGCTGGCCAGCCTCACGATGGTGCTGGACGACTCTCCCGGCGGGGGTACCGCGAGACGCCCGTAGCCGGCGTAACCCGCCTGGGCCACCCCGTAGCGCAGGTAGACTCCCCACTCACCCCCCTCGGGGATCGTCACCTGGGACCGGTAGCTCCCGTCGGTTTGCGGCCTGATGCCCTTGCGCTCACGGAACTCCCCCCGGTATAGCGAAACGAAGACGTCCCGCCGCCACGAGCCCTCGGGCAGCAGCTCGATCTCGAGGACGCCTCGATCATCGTCGTGCCGCTCGAGCGTCACCTGGGCCGAGCGGGAGTCCTGGGCCCGGTTCTGGGCGAGCGTCGGGAAAGCGATCACGAGCGCCAGAACGACCATCGTGAGAACGCGCATCATCACGCCCCTCTCGGGGCGACCGACTTTCTGGCTCGTACATCCGGCTCCAGTTCCCCACGCAGCGCGCGAGCCACCCAGCCGGCGAGCTGCGCCAGGAGAGCGGAGAGCAGGAGTGCCGGCACCACAGCGAGGGCGACACGATCAGCATCCCACACCATCCCCTCCCCCACCGCGAGCAGAGCCCAGTTCACCGGCATGCAGATCGCTGCCGAGGCCACACCCAGCAGCCACTCCGGCGCCCCTCGCCGTGCCAACAGGTCGACCGCCAGGGCGCTCAGGAGCAGCAGCGGGATCATGGGCCGCGAGTAACCGGCGAGTTCGAGCGAAGCGGTCAGCATCAGCATCCCACTGAGGAGGAAGCGCAGGCAGGTGAAAGCTAGAGCCGTCGAGGTGGCCGCGAAGCGCCCCAGGTCCAGCCTCACGGCAAGGACCAGGGCGAAGGCGGGAAGCGCCGCCAGCAACAGGGGATGGAGAACGACAGGGAACTGGATCACGGAGTACTCGTACTCGGCCGTAAGTAGGATCGACCAGCCGAGAAGAAGCGCGCAGTACGCCCCACAGATGAGGGTGAACAGCCGCCCGCGCCCCGGGTCCCCGCTCAGATCGCGTTCGATCCAGGCGCTCACCAGGCCGCCGAAATTGGCCACGCCCATGGCGAGCAGGCCCACGAGGTGCATCGGCGCCCAGAGCGAGACGTCCGAGCCGAAGAGCCTGTGCCACAGATCGTCCAGAGGCGCGAAAGCGAGTTCCAGTGCTGCCGCCACGACGATCATCAGCACTCCCGGGTGAAGCCGGAAGCGGCCTAGAGGCAGGTGGAAGCGGGTGTCGCGACGGTCGAACCAGAGCCCAAGGAGTGCAACCAGCAACACGGTGAGGATGCTCGAGTAGACGAGGTTGTGGGGCAGGGTGAAGAAGGTATCCCGACCGATGTCGACGTGCCAGGCGATGTCCCAGTAGATGCCGAGCAGACCGAGCACGCCACCTGCGAGCAGGATCGGCAATACCCCGAGCGACCAGAGGTCGCGGACCGGTTCGACCTCCCTCGACTTCCGCGGTGCCACGACGGAAGCATACTGCGGAACCGAACTCCCACGAGGGTCAACTATCCCGTTCATGCGACCCCGGCTCGAACTTCGGAATGAGCGCCGGAACGCCCTCCCCCACCAGTTCGACTGCCGCCCCGTACACGTGTCGAAGCAGTTCGGCATCGAGCACCTGGGCGGGCGGGCCGTGAGCGACCACCTTGCCCCGGGCCAGCATCACCAGCCGGTCGCAACCGCGAGCCGCGAGGTTGAGGTCGTGCAGGACTACGAGCGCCCCCACGCCTGCCTTCGCCTGATCGCGCACGTGTTGCACGATCTCCACCTGGTAACGCAGATCGAGGTGCGTGGTGGGCTCGTCGAGGAGGAGGTAGGTCGGCTCCTGGGCGAGCGCCCGGGCGAGCACGACCCGCTGGCGCTCTCCTCCCGACAGCTCCCATACCCGGCGCTCACGCAGCTCCCACACGCCGGTCCGCCTCATAGACCGCTCGATGATCGCGCGGTCGGCATCGCTCTCCCGCGCCAAGGGCCGAAGGTGGGGCGAGCGTCCCATGGCAACTATCTCGATCGTCCGGAAGGCTTCCGGGAGCTCGCCGCCCTGCTGCGCCACGGCGATCTTCCTGGCCACCTGGTGCCTGCTCAGGCGCCGCAGGGCCTTGCCGTCCAACAGCACTTCCCCTCTCCATGGGCGCTCGACGCCCGAGAGGGCGCGCAGGAGCGTCGACTTGCCGGCGCCGTTGGGACCCACCACCGCCACGACCTCCCCTGGATGGAGTTCGACGGTGACCTCCTCGAGCACCTGCTTCTTCTCGTAACCGAGCGATATCTCCCTGGCCAGCAGGCTCACAGGAGGTTCCTCTGCTTCCTCAGCAGCCAAAGGAAGAAGGGCCCGCCGACGAGTGCGGTCACGACCCCGATCGGTATCTCGGCGGGAGCGATGACGGTTCGCGCCAGGAGATCGGCCAGCACGGTCACGAGCGCGCCCAGCAGCATCGCGAGCGGAGTGAGGGTGCGGTGGTCGGGCCCCAGGGCGAGCCTCACCGCGTGCGGCGCCAGCAGGCCCACGAAGCCGATGATCCCGGAGACGCTGACGGCGGCTGCCGTTGCCAGGGTGGCGACAGCGATGAGCAGCAGCTTGGCCGCTTCCACCGGTACACCCAGTTGCGCCGCCTGTTCGTCACCCAGCTGCAGCAGGTTGAGCGTGCGTCCGGCCAGCAGGGTGCATAGCGCGGCGAGCAGCAGGAAAGGGAAGATGGTGACGATGGCGCTCCAACCCGCTGTGGAGAAGCTGCCCAGCAGCCAGGCGAGGACGCCGGCGGTTCGCTCCGGCGTGAGCAGCATCAGGAACGAGGTGGCGGCGGTGAAGGTGGAGCCCACCACGACGCCGGCGAGGATCAGGGAGAGGACCGGGATGCGGTTCCCGCGCCTCGCCATGAGCAGCACTACCAGCACCGCCAGCAGGGCGAAGGCGAAGCTCAGGCCGGGCACTCCGAAGCGGCCGACCCAGGTCAGCGACACCCCCAGGGTGATCGCGACCGCCGCGCCCAGCGACGCGCCGCTGGCGACTCCCAAGAGGTAGGGGTCGGCCAGCGGGTTCCGGAAGATGCCCTGGTAGGCCACCCCGGCCAGCGCCAGGGCACCGCCGACCAGCGCCGCGAGCAGGACCCGGGGCAACCGGATCTGCCAGACGATCACGTCGGCTGTGCTCGTCACCTCCCCTATCAACCCGTGCCAAACGCCGCGGAGCAGTTCCGCGGGACCAAGCGGAACAGTGCCTATCGCGACGGCAACGAGCATCACGGCGGCCAGCAGCAGCGATCCCAGGGCGAGCGGGGTCCAGCGGACGCCTGCCCGGTTCACCGTTGCTGCCGCCAGGGTCTCTTGCATCAACGCCATCCGACCCTCACAGGACGTCAGGGTGGAAGAACGCCGCCAACAGGCGGACGGCTTCCGCGACCCTGGGGCCGGCCCTGCTCACGGCGTCCACCTGCTCGCTCGTCAACTCCATCACTCGCCCGTCTCGCACGGCATCGATCGAGGACCAACCGGGGCGTGCCGCTAGCGATCCCGAGGTCACGCCGAACGGGGCGTCGGCGAGCACGATCACGTCGGGGTCCTGGGCGACGATGTATTCGGGATCGACCTGAGGGAACTGGGCGAAACCCTCGCCGATGATGTTCTCCCCTCCGGCTAGCGCGATGAGCTCGTCGACGTAGGAGCCGGGGCCCACGCTGTACGGGGTGGCGTCCACCTCGAAGTAGACGCTTGGGGAAGGCAATTCCGACACCCTCCGCTGCACCTCTTCTATCTCGCCCAGCAGCCGGCCCCTCAGAAGGGCAGCCTCGGTCTCCCGGTCGAGAAGCCTGCCGAGGGTCTCGAAGCTCTCGAACGTCTCCTCCAGAGTCTGGGGGGTGCCCGCGTAGACGGTGATGCCGAGCTCCTCTAGCATGCCCGCGATGCCGCTGTACTCGTCGGCGAGCACCAGGTCGGGCTCGAGCGCGACCAGCGCCTCGATGTTGGGCGAGAAGGCGCTTCCGAGCCTGGGCAGAGAGGCCACTGCCTGAGGGTGGTTGCTGAACTGGTCGACGCCTACCAGCAGGTCGCAGGCTCCAAGGGCGCATACCGTCTCGGTGCTGCTGGGGATCATCGACACTATGCGGCGGGGCTCTTCGTCGAGCACCACCTCTCGGCCCAGGTCGTCGACCACGGTGAGCGGGTAAGCGACCGCGGCGGCCAAACCGATGAGAGCAAGCAGGAGAGAGATGCCGATAACGCGGCGGAACGGTTCCATCACAAAAGCCTCCTCGGGCTCTTGCGGGAAAAAGAAGATCCATCCGACCGGTGGGGGCCAGGATGGAAGCCAATGTGCCGCGAGGGCGTTCACGTTGGCTGCCCTTCCTCGTCCTCGCAAGGGGTGCAGTTCCTGGGGGTGGTATTCGGGCTTGCCCGGTTGGGCATACCGTTGCGGGACAGCGCCGGATTCTCACCGGCTTCCCCACACCCTGGACATGGCCAGCTTACGAACGCCAAGCGGGCTTGTCAACGAGCCGGCGCAACCGGACACCGGGCGAGGAGTGGCACCGTGATACGCTTTCGCGGTGCCGGGCCTCACCAGATTGAGCAGCCTACCTTCGCCTGGCTCGACCCCGCACGGTCCAGCCGTCCCACCCCCTCGTTTCGAGCTCGCTACTTTCGACACCTACCGACCCGGGAACGACAGCCAGCGCCGTGCCTTCGACCTCGTGCGGGAGTTCGTGTCGCGGCTCAAGCCTGCTGGCCGCCGCCGCTGGCCGTGGCAGTCCCGGCCGCAGGGCGAGGGCATCTACCTGGACGGCGGCTACGGCGTGGGCAAAACCCACCTGCTGGCGGCCGCCTATCACGCCGCCCACGTCGAGAAGGCGTACCTGACCTTCCAGGAGCTGGTCCACCTGATAGGCGCGCTCGGCCTCGAGGCCGCCAGGGAGCGTTTCGAGGGAGTCGGGCTGGTCTGCGTCGACGAGTTCGAACTGGACGACCCGGGCAACACCCTGATCGTCAAGCGTTTCCTGGAGCAGGTCTTCGCTCGTGGCGGCGCCGTAATCACTACTTCGAACACCCCGGCCGAAGCTCAGGGTGAGGGACGCTTCAACGCCGACGACTTCCGAAGAGAGATCCAGGGGATCGCCCAGAGGTTCACGACCGTCAAGATCTCGGGAAGCGACTACCGCCAGCGGGAAGAGCGGACTCCTCTGCTGGAGCCTGCCAACTTCGAGAGACTGGTGGAGCAGGAACTCGAGGCCAGCCGGGACGCGGTAGCGCCCAGGACCGTACTGGCCGAGTTCGATGAACTGCTTGGGGTCCTGGCAGAACTGCACCCGATCGCCTACCGCGGGCTCCTCGAGCGTTTCGACCTGCTGCTCCTCGCCGACGTTCGTACCATCTCCGGACTCAACGACGCCCTGCGCTTCGTTCACTTCATAGACCAGCTCTACGACCGGCAAGTGGGCTTGAGGGCATCAGGGCGCATCTCGCTCGACGAGCTCTTCCATCCGAGTTACCGACACAGTGCCTACCAGCGTAAGTTCGAAAGGTGCGCCTCGCGCCTGGGCGAGCTGCTGGCCGAGCCGGGCTCGATCGAAGCGGAACTGGACCGGGTCGAAGGATTCGACTAGCCGGTTCCTCCCGCCGAAAGGCCTTCGGGAATTTCTGGGATCGCTCCGTACGATTCGAGCCTTCTGAGGACGTCGCGGGCGATAGCTTCACTGCCGCCCGGCCCGCCTATGCGAGCGCGGCCCTGTCCTGCGAGCCTCTCGGCCGTAGCGGGATCGTCCAGCCAGCCCTGCACGGCTCCCGCGATCTCGGCGTCGCTAGCGCCTACCACCGACAGCGCCGGTCCCAACAACCGCTTCTGGTTCTGAAGGAAGGTGGACGAGTAGTAGGGCGGGACCGGGAAGGCCACGACCGGGCGCCCCACCGCTACAGCCTGTTCGTTGGCGGTCCCCGAGGTTCCGACTACCACCCTGGCCGCCCTCAGGACATCAGCGAAGCGTGCCCGGTATACCAGCACCCTCGTTCCCGCCTTGCGCAGTTCCGAAACCAGTCCCTCCTCGTTCGGAGCTACGGCAACCGCCTCCCAGCCCACCGGCGGTTCGAGGTCGCCGCCGATCCAGGCAACGGCTCCTACCACCCCTTCGCCACGCAGCAACGCGATCCCTTCGATCATCTTCGCGAGTGCCTCGTGTCGGTAGCTGCGGCTGCCGGGCAGCAGACCCACCACTTTGAGCCCCGCGAGGGAGGCCGGCACCCGCCCCTCGAGCCTGTCGGCGATCGGATTGCCGAGGAAGCGAGCGTGCTTGAGCCCGGCGTCGTGCAGGGCGGTTTCGGTAGCGCCGTCGCGGACATAGACCGCCCGGGCCCGCGACATCAGCAGCTGCTCCGGGATGGTGATGCGCTCCATGAACATCCGGTTGGGCGTCGAGAAGGCCAGACCCTGAGCGTGGTAGGCCGACACGAGGGTCTGTACGACGAAGCGGTGGCGGGCCCTGGTGAGACTGCCGAGCAGCTGAGCGTACACGTCGCCGACCGTCACCACGCTCGCACAGCGGTAGAACAGGAGCCTTTGCCACTGGCCGAGCGTGAGGCTCAGGAAACCCGCCTGTAGATCGGCGAGGAAGAGCGGCAGGCTGTGCATGAGAAGACCGCCCGAGGGCAACTCCCTTCGTGGCTCGAGCCGGGGGATCCCGACACGTTCGTACGGCCGTCCAAGCCCCACCACAGGCAACGCGGCCAGTCGCAGGTCGGGACGCAGCCGAACTACGACCTCGCCTACTCTCGCTCCGACCTCATCTTCTCCGTGTCCGTTGGAAATGAAGAGTACGTGGGGGGCTGTCTCGTCGTACACCTGGGCCAGTCTACCGCCGGGCGCTGCGGCCGGAAGAGAGCTACTCCTCCCGAGTTACGGCGAACGGCTGGCGACTTCGGCCGTCACGGCGTCGTGCCCTTACGCCTCGGCTTCGCGCGAACGCTCCCTCTCCTTAGACGCCCAGAGGGCGTAGAGGGGATCCCCTTCCGACGGCACGTGGTTCCTCCTCTGGAGCGGGCCGAACCCCGGCGCGCGGTGGAAGTAGGAGGCCACCAGGCGTACGTGGGCCGAATCGTCGGAGGAGCGCCAGGCGAGAACGGCCTTCGACGGGAACATGCGCACGGAGAAGGTGACGACGAACGGGGCGCCCGGTTTGAGGCAGCGCGCGACCTCCGCGAAGGTGTCTCCCGGCCGGGTCATGTACTGGACGCTGGCCGTGCAGACCACCCCGTCGAACTGCTCGTCGCAGAAGGGAAGCGAAGCCTGGCGGTTGAGGTCGAAGATGACCGGTTCGTCAACCTGCGGGTTGGCTCGCAACTCTTCCAGGTTGAGGCCCAGAGCCACCACCCGGCCGAACTTGTCGGGCAGGTGCGACGTCTCGCCGGCCATCAGGTCGAGCACCTCTCCCCCGGCCGGGAGCAGTTCGTCGTAGAGCCGGCAGGCCCTTCTGGACGCCGCCTGGTCGATGTGGCACGAGGGCCGAGGACGCTCGTAGAAGAGCTCGTCGGGCCCCTCGTCGAGACGACGAAAGAACTCCGGGTAGAGATTCGTCATGCCCCCAAGCATGGGGAGCCCGGAAAAGGGCAGGCAGCAAGCCAAGGCACGTTCTCGACGCTCCAGAACGACCTTCCCTGTCAGCTCACGTCGTCGAGTCGCGGCTTCGCTCCCCAGCCGAGCTTGTGCCTGAGCACATCGAAGTAGCTCAGCCGCCCGGGGCTGACTAGCAGCAGGTCGTGAGGTGCCGCGCGCAGCGAGAAGGTGTCGCCCTTGCCCAGACCCAGGCGCTCCTGACCATCGACCACGAGCGCCAACTCCTCGATCTCGCTCAGCACCTCGAACGACACCTCGGAGTCGCCCTCCAGTACGATCGGTCGATTGGTGAGGGAGTGGGGCGCGATGGGCGTGACGGCGATCGCCCTCAGGCCCTGGCCCAGTATCGGGCCGCCGAGCGAGAGGGAGTAGGCGGTCGAGCCGGTCGGTGAGGAGATGACCAATCCGTCTGCCCGGTACTCGGTAGCGTGATGACCGTTCACCTCCATGCCTATGTCGATGAGCCTGGTCATCACTCCCTGGGATACGATCACGTCGTTCAGCGCGTAGTGCGCTCCGCCTTCGTCGCCATTGAGGGTCAGTTGCAGCATCATCTTGGGGCTTATGCGCCAACCGTCGGGAGGCGAACCTTCGAGGTAGGCGAGCACGTCCTCGAAGCGGTGTTCCGCCAGGAACCCCAGCTTCCCCAGGTTCACCCCCACGACTGGAACCGAACAGCCAATGAGACGCCGAGCGGTCCCGAGCAGCGTCCCGTCCCCTCCGACGGCGATCACCAGACCCGCACCCCGGGCCAGGGGTTGGAGCGGGTCGACACCGTCGAGGTCCGTGACGACCTCCACGCCCGGCTTCTCGGCACTCACGGCCAGTCGCCGGGCCAGCTCCTGCGCTCGGGGCTTGTAGTGGGTGCTGGTGATGACTACCTTCCCCAGCGATGCTGCCGGGACGGCGAACGAGCGTTCGCTGGGGAGAGTCACCCGCTCTTCTCCCCAGGCAGCATGCTCAGCACCTCCGCGACCACTTCTTGCAGGGATAGACCGCCGGTGTCGATCGAGTTCGCGTCGATCGCCATCGCCAACCTTCCGGCATCGAGTTGATCGCGACGCAGCAACGCGGCCGTCACCGCGTCCAGATCCTGGCTCCGTTCGCCGAGTCTCCGCCGCGCCCTCACCGCGGCCGGGGCGGTGAGGTAGAACTTGTGCTCCGCCTCGGGGAAGACCACCGTACCCATGTCGCGGCCCTCCACGACGAAAGGGGGCGGGATCTCGCGGAGCCTCGAGTTGACCCACTCCCGCACTTCGGGGTGGGTGGCCACTGTCGAGACGGTGGCGTCCACCTCGTGGGTGTGCAGGCGCTCGGTCATGTCACGATCATCGATGAAAAGCCGGTTCCCTTCAACATCCGGTTCGAGAGCGACCCGGTGACCGCGGATCTCGCCGAGCACGGCCACCGGCTCGTCGATCTCGCAGCCGGCGTCCAGCGCAAGATATGTGGCCGCCCTGTAGAGCAGTCCGCTGGAGACGAACGGCACGCCGAGCCGCTCGGCCACGAGCCGGGCCACCGACGACTTGCCGGACGCGGCCGGACCGTCTATCGTCACCACGCTACGCACGGCCAGCCTCCCGAGCGCGCCCTCGGAGGGCATCAAGATCTCACGCCCTTACCGGAGAGCGTCAGGAAGTCGTCGAAGAAGCCCGGGTAGGTCTTGGCCACGCAACCTGGGTCGATGATCACCGTTCCCGGCACGCGCAGGCCGGCGACGGCGAACGCCATCGCCATCCGATGGTCGCCGTAGGTCTCGACCGTCGCCGCTTCCGGGCGCTCCGGCGGGTCGACGGTGATTCGGTCTTCACCCTCCTCCACCCTCGCTCCGAACTTGCGCAGTTCGCTGGCCAGGGCCGCGAGCCTGTCGGTCTCCTTGATCCTCAGGTTCCAGACATTGGTGATCTCTACCGGGGAGGCCGCGAAGAGCGAGACCACCGCCAGCGTCTGGGCCTGGTCGGGGATGTCGTTGAGGTCGAACACTCCGCCCGCGAGCCGGCCACCCGCCGGGCCTTCCACCTCCGTCCACTCCTCGTCAACGCTCACCCTGCACCCCATCCGTTCGAGGATGGCGGCCAGTCGCTTATCCCCCTGCCGGGCGTTGCTGCCGATGTTGGTTACCCTGACGCGGCCGCCGGTAACGGCCGCAGCAGCCCAGAAGTAACCGGCCGCCGTGGCGTCCCCCTCTATCCGGTAGTCGCGGGCCTCGTAGACTCCACGGGGAACCGTGAAACGCCGGTAACCGCTGCGTTCGATCTCGATGCCGAAGTCGGCCATGAGGCCGACGGTCAGGTCGATGAACGGTTTCGACTGGAGTTCGCCGGCAACCTCGATCGTCACCTCCTCCCGCGCGTAGGGTGCGACCATGAGGAGGGCAGAGAGGAACTGCGAGGACCGCTCGCCGGAGACGGTGACACGACCACCCGTGAGGCCGCTGGCCTCGACGATGACCGGGGGGCAGAGGTTCTCGCTCGCGGTCGTAGCCTTCGCTCCAAGGGCGTTCAGCGCCTCGGTCAGGTCACCGATCGGCCGCTCCCTCATGCGCGCGTTGCCGTCGAGCCTGTAGCGGCCGCTGCCGAGCGCCGTGAGGGCGGTGAGGAAGCGGATGGAGGTGCCGGAGAGGCGGAGGTCGAGTTCCACCCCGCTGCTCGGTATGCCGCCTCCCTGGCCAGCGATCACTACGGTCTCACCCTGGTCTGCGATCTCGAACCCGAGTTCGCGCAGCCCCTTCTTCATAACGGCCGTGTCCTCTGCGACCAGGGCGCCACGCAGACGGCTGCTTCCCCTGGCCAGCGCAGCAACGACCATCGCGCGGTTGGTGAGGCTCTTGGAGCCGGGAACGGCTATGTCGAGGGAGGGCTTCGTCGCGGGCGGTACTTCCAAGCGGTCCGACTCAGACTGCATACCGCGGCAGGATACCACCGCCCGACACGCTCCCGGCTTCCCGCCGAGCCGGACGGCGGACGGCGCAGGTTGGCAGCGCCTCCACGAACGCGGCAGATACCTGCTACAATCCTCAGGTTACGCGAGCCGTGTGCCGTCCGTCAGGCGGGTTGGCGCCGCGCAGGAGGATCGGTTATGAAGAAGAACATCCACCCCAAGATGGTGCCTTGCAAGGTGTACTGCAACGGTGAAGTCGTGCTCGAGACCTACAGCACCAAGCCGGAGATGAACGTCGACGTCTGGTCGGGCAACCACCCGTTCTTCACCGGCCAGCAGCGGTTCATCGACACAGAAGGTCGGGTCGAGAAGTTCCAGAAGCGCTTCGGCGACTCGTACCGCAAGAGCAAGAAGTAGACCGTAACTGAGTAGCTGGTGCGCGGGCGAAGGGAAGCCCGCGCGCTTCCCTTCGGGGCGCAGCGGCGCTGGTCCGTTGCACCTGCGATGGGTGCTTGGCGTCACCTCCATCGGGTGGGTAGCGGCGGCGTTGCACATCCGTCCGACGCGCGCTGACGGTCGAACCGTCGCACGTCCCCTTGACGCGGGTTCCACTGAGTCGCGATCAGCCTGGGCGCGCGAGCAGGAGGCTCGAGCTGGCCGATGCAAGCAGTTTGCCCTGCTCGTCGGTTAGCCGGGACTCGACGAACGCGGCCCTGCGGCCGATCGACACCACCCTTCCCTCGGCCCTGACCTTGCCCGTTTCTGCCGTCATGGGCCGGTGGTAGGAGACCTTCAGCTCGAGGGTGGTGAAGCTGGAACCGGCCTCGAGCTTCGATAGCGTCACGTAGCCGCAGGCGAAGTCGAGCATGGTGGCAGCGAACCCGCCGTGCACTACGCCGTTGGGATTGTAGTGAGAGGTGTCCGGCACGGCCTCGAGAGCGACCCATCCGTCCTCCGCCGCCACCAGCTCGATCCCGAGGGTGAGGGCCATCCCAGGGCTGATCCCTTCTCGCAGCATCAGTCCGAGCTGTTCCAGGCCGCTCAACCGGGCTACATCGTTCGAGAAGTTCATCGGTCTCCTCCGTTAGCGGCGAGGGTAGGAAGTCGGTTGCCTCCGCGGCCGCGGTTACTCTGGCACGCTGGCATAGACTGTCGTGCCCTGGCCGGGAGAGCTCTCGACCCGGAACTGTCCGCCTCGCGACTCTACCCGCTCGCGCATCTGCCGCAGTCCCAGGCCGCCTGCGCTGGTGACCCGGTCGCTCACCGCCGAGAGATCGAAGCCACGGCCGTCGTCTTCGATCTTGACGAAGCCCTGATGGTCGTCCCTGCCCACCGTCACGATGACTCTGTTGGCCCTGGCGTGCTTGGCCACGTTGTTCATCGCTTCCTGGAAGATGCGGAAGAGGACGCCTTCCGCCTTCGTTGAGAGCACCGGGGACTCCTCCTGCCGCAGTTCGACCTGGATCTCGTTCTGCTGGCCGTAGTCTGCGACGTAGCGGCGCAGCGTCTCCGCGAAGCCGTGACGCTCCAACTCCACGGGCCGCAAGGCGAAGATGGAGCGCCTCACCTCCTTGATGGTCTCGCGGATGGTCGCCTTCGTGGCGGCCACCTCGGCCGCCGCCTTGTGAGGGTCGCGGTCGAGGAGACGCTCGACCAGGTCTAGCTTCAGGGCCGAGAATGCCAGGCTCTGCGCGACCCCATCATGGATCTCCCGGGCGATGCGGGCTCGCTCCTCGACGATGGCGAGCTCCTCCGACTGGAGGTAGGCCCGGGCGTTGCGCACGGCGAGGCTCACCTGGCCGGAAAGCAGTCCCAGGAAGGGCAGCACCGAGGTCGCGAACCTCGCCGGTTGGGAGTGCGCCAGAACGATCACTCCCAGGAGGGAGTCCTCGCTGAGCAGCGGCAGTGCGACAGCCGAGCCACCGATCCTCAGGAATGGGCTCCCGGCGGCAAGGTCGGGGGCCTCGACTCGGCCGACTATCCGCGGTTCGCGGGTAACGGCGACGGTGCCGGTCAGGCCGGAACCTGGCTTCACGGTTCGCACCTGGATCTCCTGGCTGCTTCCGTAAGCGGATCCGAGGTGCAGCATGCCCTCCTCGTCCGTGAGGTACACGCCCCCCGCCTCGGCGGCCACTCGTCCCACCATGTGGACCAGCAACGTGTCGAGGAGTCTCTCCAGGTTGCCTTCGGCCCTTATGCTCCGGTCGACCTCGAAGAGCGTCACCAGGTCCCGGGTGCGTGAGCTGACGGCTTCGGCAGCGGCGGAGAATTCGGAAGCGAGGATCATGAAGCTCTCCCGCTCCCGCCCGGCCGGCGGCTCCCGGTAGTAGGCGTGGACGCTCCCGGCCGGTTGTCCTGCCCACACCAGACGCGAGGAGAGCACCCAGATGCGCTGGCCGTCCACCACGATCCGCTCCTCGTGGTTGCGGCCCTCCATGAGCGCCCGACTGCGCTCGATGGCCTCCTCGCGGAGGGTGGGATCCAGGCCGAAGTAACTGGTGAGCTCGTTGCCGGGCGCACCCATGACGACGATCGTCCCCTGGGCCCCGGAGACCTCGGTGATCCCGCGGGAGGCGGTCTCCAGTGCCGTTTCCAGATCGGAAGCCGCCACGAACTTCTCGGTCACACCCTGGATGTCGCCCAGCAGCTCGTGGCTTGCCTGCAACTCGCCGTAGAGTCGCGACAGCTCCTCCTGCGCCTCCTCGCGCAGGCGAACCTCGCCGGCGATCCAGCTGAGGGTCACGAACGTGACGATGGGCCCGAGTATCGAATAGAAGAGCAACTGGGACCAGAACTGCCAGGCCTCGCCACCCAACGGAACGACCGCCAGCTGGTAGACGAGCACTACGCCGACGATCGTGAGCGGCAACCAGAGCCGCGCGAGCTTCACCTTGTGATAGAGGCTCACGACCAGGGGGCGCCACCGGCCGGCAGACTCGCCCTCCTGACTCGAGGTCCTGCGGAAGTTGAGCACGCTCCTCGACACGCCCCATTCTATGGAGCGAGCCGCTGGGCGCCGGGGGCCCTCGAGACACCCCAACCGTTTGCCTTCGAGACAACCGGGTCTGGCGTGGACGATGGGCCCATGGGGAGGAACTCACCGAGCGGCCGGCCGGGCGCCGATAAGCTGAAATCGGTGCCGCGAACTTCACGGAGAATCGCTCTACCGCTGCTGATCCTCGTCTTGGCCTTCGCGTCGGCTCAGGATGGGCCGTTCGGCAACACCTGGCCCTCGTCCGAAGCGGCCGTCCTATCCAGCGGCTGCAGTTCGGCATCGACGCCACAGCCTCCCTCCTCGCTCCTCCTCGACGGCCGCGAACGCCCGTTCATCACCCGGATCCCGGCGAGCTACCGCCCGGGTGAGCCGCACGACCTGGTAGTGGCCTTCCACGGGCGGACCAACCCCAACAGCCAGGTGCAGGGGTACTACGATCTGGACGAGGGCCTGCCGGACGCCCTGATCGTCTACCCGAGCGCGCTGAGGTTCCAGTCGGGCTTCCGCTGGTCCGATCCCGGCGATCCGGCCGATGCCCTGCGAGACTACGAGCTCTTCGACCGGCTCGTCTCCCACTTCGCCGCCCACTACTGCCTCGATCTGGACCGGATATTCGTCGTCGGCCACTCGCTGGGGGCGTCGTTCGCCAACAGCCTCGCCTGCTTCCGGGGAGAGGTGATCAGGGCCGTAGCCAGCGTTGCCGGAGGCATCGCCGCTACCGACTGCGACGGCGGTACGGCCGCACTCGTCATGCACCACCGAGAGGACGCGCTCGTTCCCATCTCCCTCGGGTTGCGCGTGGTGGCGGCGTTCGTGACCGCCAACGACCTCCCGCCCGACCCGGTTCCCGAGAGCAGGCCCGAGTTGGCCGCGCTCGGTTGCGTTCGCTACGGCCCCGATTCGGCGAACCCCGTTATCTGGTGCGAGCACGACTTCGCCACCACTCGTGGCGGTCGCTACTACCCGCATGACTGGCCGGAGGCGGCGGACGAAGCGATCGCCCGCTTCTTCGGCGACCTGCCCTGAAAGCGCCCGCCGCCCCGGCTTCCGGCCGTGGAGGTTCGCCGCGGTAGACTCGCTGCATGCAGGAACCCCTTGTTTCCGATACCGAACCGCGGCCAGACGCCGGTCAACCCACCGCGGTCGTCGAGGCGGGAGGCGTGCGCTACACGCTCCTCGGCACGGCCCACGTGTCGAAATCGTCGGCCGATGAGGTGCAGCGGTTGATCGAGAGCGGCGAGTTCGATGCGGTAGCGATAGAACTGGACGACGACAGACACGCTGCGATGGTCGACCCGGACCGCTGGAAGAAACTCGACCTCTTCCAGATCTTCAAACAGGGCAAGGCCGGGGCGGTGATGGCGAGCTTGGCTCTCGGCGCGTTCCAGCAACGCCTGGCCGACCAGTTGGGGATCCAGCCTGGTCAGGAGATGCGCGTCGCCATCGAGGCTGCTCAGAAGCAGGGCCTTCGTCTGCTGCTGGTAGACCGCGACATCGGAGTGACGCTCAGGCGCATATACCGCAACATCCCGTGGTGGCGCAGACCGCTTCTCATGGCGGGACTCTTCACCAGCATCCTCTCGAGCGATGAGATCGACGCCGGCGAGATCGAGAAGCTCAAGGAAGGGGACATCCTCGAGGCGACGTTCACCGAGTTCGCCGAGACCTCCCGCGAACTCTACGAACCGCTGATCGCCGAGCGCGACCGTTACATGGCGCTGCGGCTGCGCGAGGAGGCCGACGGGGTGCGGACGCCGGACGAGGAAGCGCTTTCTCCCGCAACCCGAAATGTGCTGGTGGTTCTAGGGGCGGGCCACCTCAAGGGGGTCACGACTCACCTCGAGGCGGCTGGGCCACGGCCTGACGATCTGGAGGCCGAGCGATCCGAGCTGGAGGCTGTGCCGCCTCCCTCGCCGTGGCCCAAGGTGATCTCGTGGTTGCTCATCGCGCTGGTGGTCTTCGGTTTCGTGCTCGGTTTCATGCGCTCGCCCGACCTGGGCCTCGACCTGCTGAGCGAGTGGGCCCTCATCACCGGAGCGCTCGCCGCGGTCGGCGCGATAGCGGCGCTTGCCCACCCGCTTACAGTCGTAGGCTCACTGGTGGCTGCGCCGTTCACCACGCTCCACCCACTCCTGGGCGCCGGGATGGTGGCCGCGGCGATCGAGCTGTGGTTGCGCAAGCCGACGGTGGCTGACTTCGAGACGTTGAGAAGCGATGTGACCACCCTTCGTGGCTGGTGGCGCAACCGGGTTGCCCGCACGTTCGTCGTCTTCCTCTTCGTGACCGTGGGAGCGAGCGCCGGTTTCTACATCGCCGGCGCCCGCAATTTCGGTCGGATCTTCAGGTGGCTGTTCGGCTGAGCCGCTGTCGACAGGTCTGGGCCATCTGCTACTCGGCCGCGGCTACCGGCGCCCCTTCGAGCGCCCACTGGGCGTAGGCCTCGGCGAAGATGAAGGTGGTGTCGCGGGCTCCGCTGGCCAGCAGGTACTCGATGAAGTCGGACACGTCCTCGGCGGTGCTGCTAAGGAACAGCTCCCCGCCGGTCATGCCGCTGAACCGGCCCTGGTCGACTTCCGGGAGCGCCTGCTCGGCCGCGTCGGCGCTGGCCTCCAGCTCCTCCAGCAGGACACGGGTGAGCCGGTCGGGCCGCGTCAGATCCTCGGGCCCGTAGAGCCGGGTGCCACTCTGGAGGCCCTGCATGAGCAGGTTGCGGCCGAGCAACTGACGGATCAGCTGGGGTTCGCCGCTCACCTGGAACATCACGCTGCCGCTGGCCGTGCGGCCCTCACTTGCGTTCACCTCGACCTGCATGGTGTAGGTGCCGGGCTCCAGGTCCTCCGGGAGCCAGACCTCCATCTCGTCCACCACGTAGCCGATGGCGCCCGCCGGCATCTCCAGCGTACGCTCGACTCCGAACGCCTCCTGGCCCTCGTTGTCGACGAGATCGATATCGACCTCGAGGGTGCGTGGCAGTTCGTTGCCCGGGGTGTAGACCTCGAACCGGGGATAGAGCGGGTCGCCAGGGTGGAACGGACCGCGAACGATGTCGGTGGAGCCCAGGCGAACCGTCACCAGCCCGTCGGTGAGCTGGATCGGGGGTGGCGGCGCGCTGAGCACTTCGATCCGCTCACGGGCCGTCGCCAGGAACTCTTCGGACTGCGCCCGCTGGGCGAAGAGCCGGAACTGCTCGGCGGCCTCGGAGCGGCGTCCCTCGGCCTCGTAGAGGAGGCCCAGTACGTAGTGTAGTTCCGGCTCCTCGGGGTACTGCGCGAGGGCGTTCTCGACATCCTCCACGGCGGCGTCGTCTACTTCGGGGTCGGCACGCAGTGCCTGCTGGTAGGCCTCGACCGCCTCCCCCAGCCTGTCGGTCACTGCCCGCACCAAGCCGAGGTTGTACTGGGCGATGTACTGCGAAGGGTCCAGAGCTACGGCCTCGAGCGAAGCGTCCTCGCTCCGCTCGAGCATGCCGAGGAGGTAGTAGGCCCAGCCCAGATTGGTCCAGTAGAGGCTGCTCTCCGGCTCAAGCTCGACGGCCACGGCGAGCGCTTCGGCCGCCGCGAGGGCGTCCTCTTCGTCGAAGGCGATGAAGGAGAGGCGCTCGAACGGGTAGGTGAAGAAAGGCGCAACGCGGGTGAGCCTGCTCAACGCCTCCTTCTCGGTGGCGGTGTCGCCCTGGAGCTGGGCGGCGGCGGCCACGCCCAGTAGAGCCGCGACGTCTTCCGATGCGAGTGCCCTCTCGAGCGGCTCGTTCGCAGCATCGCCGCCAGCAGCGAGGAAAGCGGCTCGGGCAGCCTGGCCGTACACGTACTCCTCCGGCAACTCGGCGAAGTGCTCGCCGGCCGAGGGCAGGTCGTTGACCGAGGTCTCCAGCACGGCGACCCAGAGGGCCGCCGCGGGAAGCTGGCTCGCCTCGTCGAGGAGCCGGAAGTAGCGCAGCGCGAGACGTTCATCCAGCGGCTGACGGTTGACGGCGAGGGTGGCGAGGAGCGCCGGATCCGCGTCGGTCCCCTGCCGCTCGATGGCCCGCATCGCCTCGAGCAGCGACTGCGCCCGTTCTCCGGGCCTTTCCATGTTCTCCAGGACGCGCTGGGCGTCGGACGTGAGGCCGGCGGCGATAAGAGCCAGTGCCTGCGCGAGTTCGCCGTCGGGACCGGAGAGGTCTACCCTCATCGGTTCGACTTCGATCGGTCTCCCCAGGCGTTCGGACGTCTCGTCGGCGATCCGCGCCGCGAGCCGGCCAGGTTCGTCGAGCGGCGCCGTCACGATGAACGACTCCACTCCATCGCCGGTAGCCAGGAACAGTTCGGCCCGGAGTCGCTCCTCCGCCACCATGAGGTCGCCGGTCAAGACTCCCTGGGCGCCGAGGCTGTCCCTGAGCAGAGCGCTTCCGGTCCGGTTGGCGACCCCTGCTCCCTGGAGGTATTCGGTGGGGTTGAGGAACCCGTCGCCCACGGGTAGGGGCGGGACGAGCGACGGCGCTACCGCAGGGCCGAAGACTTCGCTGTCTTCGTAGCCTTCGGCCAGCGCCTGCGCCACACGGTCGGCCACTACCGAGCCGATGAACGAGTCCCTGCTGCTGAACGGGTAGATGACTATCGTTTCCGCATACGCCGCCGCCAGCAGGACCGCTGCGGCTACGATTGCGAGGATTCTTGCGGGCATGGGCTCCTCCTGCGAGGTCAGTTCCGTTCAGGCTAGCACCTGTACCGAGGACCGCCGGTACTCCTGGCCAACTCGTCGAGTTCGTTGTCTCGCTGTTCCGGGTTGGTAACGGGATGCCGGCGGTTACTCGAACAGACCCTCGAACTCCTCGAGGATCTTCTTCGCCCCGGCGGTGGACCGGGCGATGACGAGGATAGTGTTCTGCCCCGCTAGCGAGCCTACGATCTCCTCACGGTCGAGCTTGTCTATGACGTAGGCGATGCCGCTCGCGTGTCCTTCGTCGGTGGTGACGACGATGGTGTTCTCACCCCTGTCCAGGTCACGGACGAAGAGGCGGAAGCGCTGCCGGAGTTCGCCGAGCACATCTTCTTGTGCGGCCAATGGAGTAGAGCGGTAGCGATGTTGGCCGTTGCCGGCCGGCAGGCGGACGAGCCTGAGCTCGTTGACGTCCCGGCTTATCGTCGCCTGCGTCACTTTGATCCCGCGGCGGCCGAGGTGCTCGGCGATCTCCGCCTGCGTCGAGATGAACTCGTTCTCGACGAGCTCCTCGATGAGCCGTTGACGGTACTCTTTGCTCGGCATATTTATTCACGATACACCGGTCCCCTCGTCGAGAGGGATACCGCAATACATCGTGTATTGCCTAATAACGGTCGGCCTCTACCCATGAACCGAGCAGGCGGGCGACCCTGTCGAGGATGATGTCGGCAAGACGACGCTTCGACATCCTGGGCAACGGCTCCGAGGCCCCGTCGGTCGTGACGAGGGTTACTTCGTTCTCGTCGCCCCCGAACCCGCTTCCCTCCCTCGTGGGGTAGTTGAGACAGATGAAGTCGAGATGCTTCCGCCGTGCTTTTTCGGCGGCCCTGGTCACGCCCTCGTCGGTCTCCATGGCGAAACCCACCATCACCTGGTTTCGTTTCCTGCCGCCGAGCGTCTCGAGGATGTCGGGAGTGCGGATCAGCTCGAGAGATCGCCTCTCGCCTACCTTCGGCTGCTTCTGGCCGGCCGGAACGGCCGCTTTCCAATCGGCGACCGCAGCGGTCATGACCAGAGCGTCGCAGGCATCGAAACGGTCCGCCAGGGCAGCGAGCATCTCCTCGGCGGTGACCACCCGAACCAGTTCTGCGCCCGCCGGCGGGCGCACCTCCGTCGGACCGGTCACGAGGGTGACTTCCGCTCCGCGCTGCGCGGCGGCTTCGGCGATCGCGTAGCCCATCCGCCCACTGGAGGGGTTGCTGATGAACCGGACGGGATCGAGGAATTCGCGCGTGGGGCCCGCGGAAACGAGAAGCGATCTGCCGCGCAGATCACTGCGCTCCACGATCGCGCGCACCCGCGCGGTCAGCTCCTCGGGCTCCAGCATCCGACCCGGTCCGGGTTCCTCGCCCTCCGTTGCCATGGCCCCCTCGGAAGGCCCCAGGATCAGATGACCGTCGGCGACGAGACGCTCGACGTTGCGCTGTACGGCCCGATTGCGCCACATCCCGCCGTTCATCGCAGGCGCCCAGGCGACCCTCCTCGCGCCCGCCAACACCAGGGCCGAGATGACATCATCCCCCCGGCCGCCAGCCGCCGAAGCGAGCGCGTCGGCGCTGGCCGGCGCCACCAGCAGCAGATCCGCCCAGGCGGCCCACTCCAGGTGCAGCGCTCGCCCACGAGGCGAGAACCAGGCGCCGCGATCGAATACCTCCCCGCCCGCGGCTAGGGAGAGCGAGAGCGCGGTGACGAACCGGTAGGCGTCGTCGGTGGCGGCGGCCCGGACCTCGAATCCGGCCTCACGGAGGCGCCTGAGCACGAACGGCGTCTTGATCGCGGCGGCCCCGCCGCTGACGGCGACGACCACCCGGGGGCCGGCCGCCTGCCCGCTGTCGCTCGTGTCCTACTCCCTCTGCTCGCCGCCCAGAGCGAACTCCTGCCGCTCAGGACGACGTTCCGGCTCGATGACCCGCGAAAGCTCTTCGATACTGGGGAGTTCGTCGCCCCAACGGATCGGCTTGCCCGTCTCGAGCTCCTTCATCGCGATAGTGACGGTGTTCGTCGTATCGGGCTTCTCTTCCGGGCTGAGCAGGGTCGGGATCCCGCTCTTGAGCTGCGCCGCCCGGCGTGCGGTGATCATGGTGAGGCGGTACCTGGAGTCGGTGAGCGCCATCAGTTCGTCGTAACCTTCCTGAGCCATACGGAACCTCCTCGGTTCGTGATCGTGAGAGCCGCTGCCCGGCAACAGGCCATTATAGGCGTTCGGAGCCGCACGTGACCAGCCGCGCTATGGCGCTTCCCGGCCCTACTCCTCCCTCAGGAAGCGCTCTACGTCGTCGCTGCCCAGGTGCTGCGCCCGCGCCCGTTCTGCCCTGATGATGGCCGCGAAGGTCTCCGCGGCCTCTTCGAGGCGATCGTTGACCACCACGTAATCGAACTCGCGCACTGCCTTTATCTCTTCGCGCGCCCGAGTGAGCCGCTTCTGGATCTTCTCCTCGCTGTCGGTGCCCCGTCCACGGAGCCGGCGCTCGAGCTCGATGAGCGACGGGGGCGCGATGAAGACCATGACCGCCTCTCCCATCCTCTGCTTGACCTGTCGTGCGCCCACGAGTTCGAGTTCGAGCAGGACATCGCGGCCCCGTTCGAGGTTCTCCCGCACCGGTCCCGCCGGCGTGCCGTAGTAATCGCCGACGTACTCGGCGTACTCGAGCAGTTCATCGCGAGCGATCATGCGCTCGAACTCTTCTCTGTCGAAGAAGTAGTAGTGCTGTCCGTGAACCTCGCCCGGCCGTTGAGCCCGGGTGGTTGCCGACACGGAGTAGAAGAGGTTCTCGAGGTTAGGCAGGGTGGCCTTGCGGATGGTGTCCTTGCCGACGCCGGAGGCGCCGGTCATGACGAAGAGGGTTCCCCGTCGCGTCACCAGCCGGCTCCTGCGGCCCGGCAGATCAGGCCTGACGACGGTGGGGCGGGGTGTCGGGGGCGAGCCATTGCTGGAATGTAACACGTCCCCGCCGGCACGCCCGGCGGCGTCAGGGGCTCTAGTCGGCGCTGCTCGGGGCGGTCCGCGATTGCTCGTTCGCTTCCGGCTGCGGGCCCCCGCTCAACCCCTCTCGCTGGCCGCCGGACCAGGCTTCCCGGCGATGACGGCCAGCTCCATGAACGCCTCGACCACCCTCGGATCGAACTGACTGCCCGAGCGCTCGCGCACGTAATCGCGCACCTTCGCCGGGTCCCACGCTCGGCGGTAGGGGCGATCGGAGGTAAGGGCGTCGTAAACGTCGGCCACCGCGAAGATACGGGCCGCCAGGGGGATCTCTTCGCCGCGGAGACCTCTGGGGTAGCCGCTGCCGTCCCATGCTTCGTGGTGGCAGTAGGGGATGTCGGCCGCGGGTCGCAGGAAGGCGATGGGGGCCAGCAGTTCGTAGCCCAGCCGGGCGTGCCTCTGCATGATCCTGCGCTCCTCCTCCGTCAGCTGCGCGGGCTTGGTGAGGATGGCGTCCGGCACGCCGAGCTTCCCGATGTCGTGGAGCAGCGCTCCCCTCCTGATATGCGCCATCTCCTCTTCGCGAACGCCGATGTGCCGCGCCAGGCGGATCGTCAGCTCCGTGACCCGCCGGCTGTGCCCCTCCGTCTCGTGATCGCGTAAGTCGAGCGCCCGCGCCCACCCTTCGATCGTCGCGTCGTACGCCAGCCTAAGGTCGATCGTCGAACGTTCGAGTCCCTGGAACATCATCACGTTGTCAATGGCGATCGCCGTCTGCAGGGCGAGGGCCTGCAGGAACTCGAGCCGGTCTTCGTCCAGCGCCCCGCCAGCAGGAGCGTAGGCCTCGAGTACCCCCTGGAGGCGCCCCTTGGAGATGAGCGGCAGGGCTATGTAGTCGCCGTAGCGGGAGCTGCCGGTAGCGAGCGGCACGGCTTCCCCTATCCGCTCTCCCTGGAGCCTCACCATCTGCCTGTCGAGTCCGCAGCGGCCGAGAGTCCCCTCGCCCAGTCGAGGGTTACGGCGACGGATCTCGCGCTCGGGCAGTCCACGCGAGGCTGCGCAGCTGAACGTCTGCGTAGACTTCTCGAATATCCACACCGCTGTCGCGGCGACGCCCAGGTCGCGCATGACCTTGTCCATCACCACTTCCAGGGTGAGCCGCAGGTCGACGCTGCCGGTTATCGCCATATCTATCTCGTGGAGGCTGGAGAGTCGGTTGAGCCTCTTCTCCAGTTCGAGGTTGAGCTCGCGCTCCCGATCCTCGGCCTGCTTCTGACTGCTCACATCGATGCCGGTGCCCACCACGAAATTCCGGCCGTCGAGCTTCACGCTCGTGGAGGAGAAGACGTACGGGACCTCGCCGCCATCTTCGCCCAGCAGGCTCGTCTCCATGATCGAATGCCCCTCGGCCAGCACCTTCCCGAAGTCCTCCTGAAGAGTCCGGTGCTGCGACTCAGGGAAGAAGTCGAAGGGGGACATCCGCATGATCTCGGTGTCGCTCAAACCGGTGAGCGAGTTCAGGTTCTGATTCCAGCGGATGAGCCGCATGTCCTCGTCGATGAGGTAGAAGAGGCCCGGCAGACTGTTGATGAGGGTGTCCGAGAAGCTCTTCTCGTTCAGCAGCGCCTCCTCCACGGCCTTCCTCTCCGAAACGTCCCGTACGATCGACTGGAAGGTGTCCTGTGAGATGCGACGGGTGTTGATCTCCACCGGCAGCTCGGTGCCGTCCGCCCGGCGGAAGCGGCGCTCGGTGAGAACGGTTGCGCCGGGCTCGAGCTGCAGGAACCTCAAGGGCCGCTCCTCCAACTCCTCACCCGAGATGAAATCGGTGACCTTCGCGAGCGCCCCTTCGCCAGTCGACCCCATCATCCGATAGGCCGTCGAGTTCGCCTGCAGCAAGTTGCCCTCGCGGTCGTACACGACGATCGCGTCGGAGGCCTGCTCGACGAGTTCCCGGTAGCGTCGCTCCGACTCCTCGGCCTCCCGCCTGAGTTCCCGCTCGCGCTCCAGCAAACCGACGTTCTCCAGCGCCACGGCCGCGTAGTTGGCTGCCATCGAGAGCGCCACCACGTGTTGCTCACCGAAGGCGTGAGGCTCGGTACTCTGGACCTCGAATACGCCGATGGTCCTCCCGAGCACCTTCAGCGGCACCGCCGCCGAGGAGAGCGATGGACGGTTGTCGACCTCGTCGCCGCCCACGTCGAAGGTGGCGATTCCCGAGAGCGCCTCCGGGAGTTCGTTCGTCAGCACGACCTGACCACTCCGGATAGCGCGACTCTGCGGGCTGTCGTTGAGCGGCAGGAGCGGAAGCTCCGTGACATCGCGCTGCTCGAACCTCCCTTGAACGAGGTTCATCGAGAAGACACACCGTCGTTGCTCACCTAGATCGTCGTAACTGCAGACGAAGATGCCATCGGCGGGCGTCTGCTGGCAGCAGAAGACGAACAGGGCACGGTAGATACTGGCTTGGTCGCTGGCCAGGCCGACCTGCTCGGCGAGAACGCCCAGCCGGCCCAGGAGCATGTCGTAGTCACGCTGGGCCTGCTCACGCGCTTCGGCCAGTTCGGCTTCCTTGCGGCGTTGCTCAACGCGCATCTGCCGCGCGTTCACCGCCTGAGTGACCGCATCCGAAAGTCGAGCCAGCCGGTCCTTGAGCAGGTAGTCGGCCGCCCCCAGGCGCATCGAGGCGACCACCTCCTCCTCCCGCGCCGTCCCCGTAACGACGATGAGGGGGATGTCCAGCTTCCGTTCCTCGAGGATCTCTAGCGCCCTCAGAGCGCCGAAGCCCGGCAGGGTGAAGTCGGCGAGGATTATCTCGGGTGCTTCATCGATGGCGTTGCGGAACTCGCCTTCGGTGCCCACCACCGTCGCCGTGGGCGTGAACCCGCTGCGGCGAAGGCTCCTGAGCAGGATCTCCGTGTCGTGCTCACTGTCTTCGACTATCAGGACGCGCAATTCGCGACTCTCGTATGTCTGGTGCATCAGAAGGGAACTCCAGGCACACGCTCCTGGCGGATGCCTTGCCAAAAGGTTGGTTTGGCTGGAAGCTCGACCTCCCGGTGCGCGATGCAAGAGCTCAGGCCGCTCTGCAACGGCACAGAGCCGTCGGAGGGGCGCATGCAGACGTACTCGCATCGATTATAGGAGCGGCCCGTTGAAAACCCGTTGAAACGGCGCAGCGGACGAGCCGCACCCTGGTGCGGTGAGTGGTAGCATTGAGTCCCGGAGAAGGTGAGCTGATGGATAGCAAGTACATCTTCGTCACGGGCGGCGTGGTGTCGTCTCTGGGCAAAGGGATCGCCACGTCGAGCATCGGAGCTCTGCTTCGGGCCAGAGGCTACCGCGTCACCGCAGTCAAGATCGATCCGTACATCAACGTGGACGCCGGCACCATGCGGCCTTACGAACATGGTGAGGTGTTCGTGACCAACGACGGCGCCGAGACGGATCTCGACATCGGCACCTACGAGCGCTTCCTCGACATCGACCTCGGTCGCGAGAACAACATCACCACGGGGCAGGTCTACCAGACGGTGATCGAGAAGGAGCGTCGGGGAGCGTATCTGTCGCAGACCGTCCAGGTGATCCCCCATGTGACGGACGAGATCAAGTCGCGGATCGTCCAGGCAGGCGAGAACGCCAACGCCGAACTGGTGCTGGTCGAAGTCGGCGGGACCGTAGGCGACATCGAGTCGCTCCCCTTCCTCGAGGCGATCCGTCAGCTGCGCTTCGAACTTGGACGGGAGAACACCGTCTACCTGCACGTCACCCTCCTGCCCTTCCTAGGGACGTCCGAGGAGTACAAGACCAAACCCACCCAGCACTCGGTCGCCACTCTGCGCGGCGTCGGGATCCAGCCGGACGGGATCATCCTGCGGTCGCAGAGTCCCGTTCCCGAGGAGAACCGCCGCAAGATCGCTCTCTTCACCAACGTCGAAGCACGAGACGTGTTCAACTCGTACGACGCCGACTACGTCTACGCGGTGCCCGAGATCCTGGAGCAGCAGGGCCTGGGACGCTTCCTCGAGCGTCACCTGCAACTCGAGAAGGTGATCCCTGAGCTCCGCGCCTGGAGCGAGGCGGTTCGGGTGCTGCGAGAGCCGAGCAACAGTGTGATCATCGGGATCGTCGGGAAGTACGTGGCGATGCCCGACGCCTACCTGAGCCTTCTCGAGGCGCTGCGCCACGCCGGCATAGCGAACGGCGCGCAGGTGGAGATCCAGTGGGTGAACGCCGAGGACCTCGACGAAGCGGGCATGGAGGAGCTCGGCCGTTTCGACGGCATCCTGGTGCCGGGTGGTTTCGGGGTGCGCGGCATCGAAGGGAAGGTGCGGGCGGCACGCTACGCCCGCGAGAACCAGGTTCCCTACCTGGGCATCTGTCTGGGGATGCAGGTCGCGGTCATCGAATTCGCCCGGAACCGGGCAGGACTCGAAGGAGCCAATTCCACCGAGTTCGACCCGTACACTCCTCATCCCGTGATCGACCTGATGCCGGAACAGCTGGAGGTCGAGGATGTCGGCGGCACCATGCGGCTGGGCTCGTGGCCCATGCGTCTCGCGCCGGGCACACTCCTGGAAGACCTCTACCGGGAGGCGGGCGAGAAGGCCGACACCGTGGACGAGCGACATCGCCACCGCTACGAGGTGAACCCGGCCTACGTCTCGCGACTCCAGGAGGCAGGGATGGTAGTTTCCGGCGTCACACCGGGTATGGCCGGCCGAGGTGAAGGGCTGGTCGAAGCGATCGAGCTGGCTGCGCATCCCTTCTACTGCGGTCTGCAGTCGCACCCTGAGTTCAACTCGCGGCTCCTTCGGCCCAGCCCGCCGTTCCGCGGCTTCATCGAGGCGGCGGTAGCCAGGAGGGCGAAAGAGATCGAGCGGAAGGCGGCGGTTTGACGAATCGCGAAGGGCGCCGAGCCGCTCAGCCGAACCTACCCGGCAGTTCGTCTCGTTCCCGTAACTCGGTGCGCATGTCGGGTTCGGTCTGCGGGCTCCTGAGTTCTGGCGAGCAGCTCGGCCCCTACTCGGTGGCCAGTGCCCGCCGGCCGCGACTGTTGCGAGCGGAACGAAGGGTTGCGACAGGGTGAAGGGGGATCTTGAGCGGCGCCCCCTCGTCATAGGGGTTGCCGGCGGCACGGGATCCGGGAAGACCACCGTAGCCGAAGCGGTGACCGACGCGGCGGGCGAAGGGCAGGTCGTGGTGCTCCCGCAAGACGCCTACTACCGCGCTCAGGGAGACGTTCCCAGGATGGTGCGCGAGAAGATCAACTACGACGAGCCGAGCGCCTTCGATACCGAACTGCTCGTGGAGCACCTCGATCGGTTGGTCGGCTGGAAGGAGATAGCCAGGCCGGTCTACGACTTCACTCGAGACGATCGCTCCGAGGAGACGATCACCCTGCGACCGGCGCCGGTGATCGTCCTCGAAGGTATTCTCGTGCTCCACGAACCGACGTTGCGGGAGCGCATGACCCTCAAGGTCTTCGTCGACGCTCCCCCCGACGAGAGGTTCATCCGTCGGCTGGAACGCGACGTCAAGGAACGGGGCCGAAGCGCGGAGAGCGTGATAGGCCAGTACCGGAGGACGGTCAAGCCGATGCACGATCTCTTCGTCGAGCCCACCAAGAAGCATGCCGATCTGATCATCCCGGAGGGGGGTCGGAACAGGATAGCCCTCGCCGTGCTGGGCGCCTTCGTCAGGGCCTGCCTGGCCGAGCCCGGCCTGCTGGCCGACGGGAGCAGACGATGAGATTCCTCCTCTGGCTGCTCATCCTCCTCTCCCTCATCCCGGCCCTGATCCTCACCGGTCGTCGCATCCAGGCCGAGGGATCGGCACGGCGCGTGACGATGATCATGGACGAGGCCGCCCTGATCGAACAGGCACGCGCACTGGGCTGGGAACCCATGGAACTCGCCCTCCACTACCAGGAGCTGGGGCTGGAAGGCATCTCGGTCTACGAGGAAACGCCCGAGAGTCTCGCCGAGGCCGGCGAGATCATCGCCATGCCTGGCTACGAACTCCAGGCGGCGGTGGTGGCCTCCGGCGGCGAGCCTCCCCGACTGCCGCCTGGGGCGACCGTGATGAGCGAGCTGGAGGCCGGAGCGCTGGACGCGGCACTGGCGAAGACCAGTCTCGAGCCACAGCGGTTCGAGTGGCGGGGCCGCACCTGGTACGCGTTCCCCGGCGACGTCTTCGACATACTGCCTGCCGGAGCCGACGAGGAGCGACTCGACAGCTACGCGGAGGCCGGTTTCGATATCGCCTACCGGCCCCGGAACCACCCGCTGCTCAGCGACATCGACTTCCCCGAGCAGGCTCACTACCTGATCCACAACGGACTCGAGGTCGCCGGCCTCCCCGATCTCCTGAACGAGACTATCGAGGAGTCGCAGGAGTACCTGACGGGTGTGATCGAGGGAACCCAGCAGAGCGGCATGGCCCGTATCGCCGGCCGCGTGCCGAGCGTGAGGCTGCTCTCCTTCAATCAGGAGTACATCAACCTGAGGCTCCGGCCTGGCGAACTCGTGGACAAGTATCTGTTGGCCGCGAACGAACGAGGCATCACTCTGCTCTACCTCAGGCCCTATACGGAACCTCAGCTGGGCAACATGCTCGATAACACCGAGGCTCTGGTGAGCGGACTTCGAACCGCACTCGAGAACGAGGGTTTCGAAGTGGGTCCCCTACGCACCCTTCAGGTCGATTACCGGACGAACGCCTTCCTCAGGGGCTTAAGCAGCCTCGGCGTTCTGGCTGGCCTGTTGCTGCTGGGGCTCGCCTACCCGGCTCCCTGGGGAGCCTTCGTGTCGCTGGCCGTCCTGGCGCTCGGTTTGGTAGCGGGAGGGATCGACTGGGATGCGGTCGCTCTGATCGCAGCTCTGGTCTTCCCGGTCCTCGGATACGCCTACCTTCGCGAGCGCCTCGTCTCGCTGGGGGTGGCCACGCTGATCAGTCTCGCCGGCGCGCTGTTGCTGGTGGCGGTAGGTAGCGACCAGGCCTCGATGAGCGCCATCTCCCCCTTCCGAGGCGTCGCTGCCACGTTGGTCGTGCCGCCGTTGCTCTTCGCGGCTCACTACGCGCTGCGCTTCCAGCGGCCAGCGGAGTGGATCCGCGAGCTGTGGGGCCATCAGGTCAGACTCGGGGACGTGGCGGTCGTGCTGGTAGGGTTCGTCGCACTTGCGCTGGTGTTCCTGCGGCGGGGCAACTTCCCGCTGATCGGCGCGTCGGAGGCCGAACTCGCCTTCCGTTCCTGGCTGGCAGAGTTGTTCGTCAGGCCCCGGTTCAAGGAGCTTCTCGGCCACCCGCTGGCGGTCCTCGGCCTCACCAACCGCGAGTGGCCAGCCTGGATCAAGGGGGCGCTCCTGACTGGCGGCGTGGTCGCTCAAGCGAGCATCCTCAATTCGTTCAGCCACTATCACACCCCGGTACTGATCTCGCTCCAACGAACCCTCATCGCCCTTGGCCTGGGTCTGCTCATCGGTCTCGTACTGCTCCCGTTCGCCAGGTTGGCGGTTCGGCTGGTGCGTTCGTGGCTGACCCCGCCCGTCCCTCGCCACCGCGCGACCCAGTGAAGGTTACGGTCAGTGGCTTCTACGGCTTCGGCAACGTGGGTGACGAGGCCCTCCTAGCCGGCCTCCTGAACGGGCTGCAGGCGAGAGGGTTCGAACCGGTGGTCCTGAGCAGGGATCCCTCGGCCACGACAAAGCTCCACGGGGTGCGAGCGCGTCACCGGTTCGGGGGAGTGGCCGCCGCACTGCTCGAGAGCGGGGCGTTCATATCGGGTGGAGGCGGGTTGTTGCAGGACAGGACGAGCGCTCGCAGCCTCGACTACTACCTGTGGCTGTTGCGCACGGCGAGGGCTCTGGGCAAACGGGTGATCGTCTACGGTCAGTCGGTGGGGCCCCTGAGTCCCGAAGGGCGCCGGAAGGTCGGCAAGGCCCTGGACGGCTTGCCGGTTGCCGTACGCGACAGGAGTTCACGGGAGCTGCTGGCCTCCCTGGGGGTCGCAGCCGAGCTGGTGGCCGACACCGCCCTCCTCCTCGAGGCTCCTCCACCTCCCCCGACACGTGATCGGATCCTGCTGCTTCCACGGTCGGGGCACCCGGAGCTGACCGGGGCGCTCGTGGCTCTGGCGAGGCATCTCGCGGCCGCCGGAAGGCAGATCGAGGCGGTCGCCTTCCATCCCGACGAGGACGAACGGGAGTGCCGGGCTCTCGCCGAGTCGGTTCCCGGGCTGCCGTTCCGGCGGGTCGGGGACCACCGCGAAGCGCTTCGACTCTTCGCCGGCGCCGGCTTGGTCGTATCGGCGCGATTGCACGGGCTCATCCTCGCGGCAGTGAGCCGCACGCCCGCGGTCGGGCTCGTCTACGATCCGAAGGTGGCTGGGTTCCTGGCCGAATCGGGGGGCTCGGGCTTCGAACCGCCGGTGGACGAGCAGGCGCTGATCGAGGCCGCTCGGCGAGCAATGCCGGTAGCGAGCGAACGGCTGAAGGAGCTGCGATCGAGCGCCGGGAACGGACTCGACTGGCTCGCGCGGTCGTTGCGAGGGAACCCGGCTGCCGTAAGATGAGTGGAGTGCGCCTGCCCCCACCGCTTCCGCTCCTGCTGATGCTGCTGTCGCTCCTCACCGGCTGGGCCCTCGCTCAGAATCCCATCGAGCAGATGCGCGACCTGTTGGAGCGGGGTTACTACAACTCCGCCGCGCGCATCGTTGGCCCCAGCCTCGTCGAGAGTCACCCTAACGATCCTGAAGCGTTCTACCTCTACAGCCGCTCGCTCTATCTGACGGAGGAGATAGGAGCGGCCCGCGAGGCGCTCGATCAGGCGATGCTGCTCGCCGAGGACGAGGTCGACCCTGACTACCTCCACCTGGACGGGCTGCTCCTGGCTGCCGAAGGTGACCTGCGAAGGGCGATAGAGGTCCTGCGTGAAGCGTTCGGGATCAGCGGGCAATACGAGCACGCGATGGACTGGGGACGGGTCGCCTGGCAGGCGTACGACCTGGAGGAGGCGCTGGAGGCGTATGCGGCGGCGGCACAGACCGAGGAGGGGATGAAGAACTCATGGCCGCATCTCAATCGGGGACGCCTCCTCACTTTCCTCGGCCGCAACGAGGAAGCTATTGACGCCTACCGCCGGGCTATCGAGGTGTTCGAGGAGAACGACACCGGCGAGGCCCGGCCGTCACCCGCCTACGTGGAGGCGTACTTCAGGCTGGGCGAGATCTACGAAGCCATGGGGGAGGAGCAGGGCTCGAACCGCTTCCTCCAGTTGGCCATCGATCACTATCGCGCGGCCCTTACCGGCGACCCCAACTATGCGCCGGCGATCGAGGCCCTGGACAGCCTCAACCGCCGTTTGCCGTGACGCCGGTTCGAGGGCGACAGGCATCTGAGCGACAGCCCTCGAACCGGCAACTCTCATCTACTGGATGGCGTAGGTAACGGCTACCTGGACCTCCACGCTGAGCTGCCCGGGCGAGATCGGTGCAGCGGAGGCAACCGCCATCGAGCGCTCCAGGTAGGGGATCGGGCCGCCAGTCACGGGGATCTCTTCGATTACCAGCGGTTCGCCCAGCGCCACGCCGGCCGCCGCGGCGAGCTGGGTTGCGCGCATCCTGGCGTCCTCGACCGCCTGAGCGCGGGCCTGGGCCTTCAACTCTTCCGGATCGGAGAAGCCGAAGGTGATACCTCCAACGGCGTTGGCGCCGGCTTCTACCGCGGCGGCGAGAATCTCGCCGGCACGTCGGGCGCCCTCGAGTTCTACAGCGATCATGTGCTGTGCGCGGAACACCGGTTGACCGGTCGTTTCGCCCTCACGCGGCAACTGTTCCTCCCGCCAGATGTTGTAGGCAGTGGTGCGTATGTCCTGCTGGGGGACGTCCAGCCGGGCGAGTGAGGCCAACACCTCCCTCATCCGCCGGTCGATCTCTTCGACCGCCGCGCCGGCGTCTGGATCGACGGCGGTCACCCCGAGCTCGACCGTTGCGACGTCGGGTTGACCGTAGACGACCCCGTGGCCGACCACCCGCACGACCCGTTGGTCGGCCTGGGCCGGCTGCTGTTGGGCGAGAGAGGCGCTTGCCGTCGCGAGGAGGGCGAGGAGGATCACCAGGATCCCCGTGCGAGGACGTGAGTTGGACAGGCTGGGGTTGTGCATGATTCCTCCCATGCGGTCTGCCACCCGGGATGCCGGTTCGGGTCGACGCACCGGCGGCTGCCGCTTGCGGGCATCTTCGCCTCGGGCCGGATGACTAGGATGTGACCTCGCTGAAGCCGCTCTTAATCCGACCGGGCGTCGTCCCGGTTAGGGCCCCGCTGGTCAGTTCACCGTCTTGGTGCGCCGCCTCTGGAAGTCCTGCAGCACATACTGGCCGATCGTGCGTGGCGTCGTGAAGTACGCCTTCCCTCGGGTCATGGCGCTCACCCGTTGCACGAAGGCGATCAGTTCCGGGTCGCGAGCGAGCATGAAGGTGTTTATCTGGATCCCCTGCCGGCGGCAGTTACCTACCTCGCGGAGCGTTTCACCAAGGACCATCGGATCGAGGCCGTAGGCGTTCTTGTAGACGCGCCCGTTTGGAAGAGTGATCGCCGACGGCTTCCCGTCGGTCACCATGACGATCTGCTTCATGTCCTTGTTCTGTTGCCGGAGCAGCTTCTGCGCGAGCCGCAAGCCTTCGGCCGTGTTCGTATGGTAGGGACCGACCTGGGCCTGGGCCAGACGCCCGAGCGGGACCTCCTCGGCCGAGTTGTGGAAGAGGACGAAGCGGATGGTGTCCCCCCGGTACTGGGTCCTGATCAGATGGGCAAGCGCCAGGGCTACCTGCTTGGCCGGAGTGAAACGATCCTCCCCGTAGAGGATCATCGAGTGCGAGCAATCGAGCAGAACTATGGTCGCTGCAGAGGAGTCGTAGTCAGACTGCATGACCTCGAGGTCACCGTAATCGATCGACAGCCGACCACCCTCTATGCCGTGGCTCGCTGCATTGGAGAGCGTCTTGGAAAGGTCGAGGTTGAGAGTGTCTCCGAACTCGTACGGCCGGCTTTCGGCCTCCGCGGTGATTCCGGTCGTCTGGAAGTTGGTCTCGTGGGAGCCCACGCTGCTGCGACCCGCTCCGCCCAGCACGTCCTTGAGCGTGCGGTAGCCGAGGAAGTCTATCGCCTTGTTGGTCAGCTCGAAGCGCGCATCCCCGGGATCCGAGTCGGGGCCGACACCGCCCTGGTTGCCCGGTGATCCGGGTTCCCGCTCGCCGTCGCCTTCGCCGCTCTCTGGCCTGAGATAGCCCTCCCTCTCGAGCCGCTGGGCCAGCTCCTTCACCACCTCGCCGAGTTCGGTATCCATCCACTCCTCGGCATTCATCGCGTTCTCCACCATTTCCTCGGAGACGAGCTCGTTGTTGACCAGGGCCTCGGCGATGGCGTCATAGAGGTCCTGCATCGTCTGCCGGTACTCAGGGTCGGGATCCCAGGGGTTGCGATTGAAGCCAGAGTCTAGCAACCGGTCCTGGATCATCTTCATCAGGTCCGACATCGCCAGATCGTCGAGGGTGGCTTCGTACTTGGAGTACCGGGTGGTGGGCATGGGCTTCCTCCGACCCTAGGGGCGCAGGGTCAGTTCCAGCGCCTCCGGGGCGCCTGCACCTGCGACACGTCGGGCTCGGGCGCGATGTAACCACGCTCTTCACTCCTGGCCACCTGGCGCCGGGCGTAGAGGCCTTCGAGAACGAACTCTGCGGCCGCGGCCAGCTCCTCGGGTCCGTTGCCTTCGGCCACCTCGCGCGAGACGTCGAGCAGCCCGGGTACCGTGCTGAAGACCTCCGGCAACTTCCCGGTCGGGATGGCGTCGGGCACTTTCAGAGCGTTGTCCGCCTCGAAGAACTCGACCACGCTGGTCGTGTCGATGTCGCCGGCGCGGCGACTGAAGACCTGACCTATCGCGCGGCGAACGATGTCGCGGGCGACCGCCTCTCCGCCCTTGAGCTCGCCCTCGTACTCGAGCTCCAGTTTGCCGGTCACAGCCGACAACCCGGCGTAGAGATCGACCGTTCGGACGACCGGGCAGGGTTCGCCGAGCGCCAGCGCCCGCCTCTCTGCGTTCGAAACGACGTTCTCCATGAGGCTGATGGGCAGCCGTTGCGAGACGCCGGAGTGCTTGTCCACCCGCGAATCGTCCCGCGCCTGGAAGGCGACCTCCTCGATTATCTCGGCGATGAAATCGGGTATCCGGACCTCCCGCTCACGGTGCGTCCAGGCCTCCTGACGCGTGATCGCCATACCCTCCTCGATGCTGGCGGGGTAATGGGTACGGATCTCGGAACCGATCCGGTCCTTCAGGGGCGTGATGATCTTGCCGCGAGCCGTGTAATCCTCGGGGTTGGCCGAGAACACCAGCATCACGTCGAGCGGCAACCGCACCGGATAGCCTTTGATCTGGACATCACCCTCCTGCATGATGTTGAAGAGGGCGACCTGCACCTTGCCGGAGAGGTCGGGGAGTTCATTCATGGCGAAAACACCACGGTTGGCCCGCGGCAGCAGCCCGTAGTGGACCGAGAGTTCGTCCCCCAGCCTGGTTCCGAGGCGGGCGGCCTTGATCGGGTCGATGTCGCCGATGATGTCGGCTACGGTTACGTCGGGGGTCGCCAGCTTCTCGATGTAACGCGCCTCCCTGGAGACCCACTCGATAGCCGTGTCGTCGCCTTCTTCGGCTACCTTGCGCCGTGCCTCGGCGCTGACCGGCGCGAAGGGATCGTCGTTCAACTCGCTCCCCGCCACCACCGGCGTCTCCTCGTCCAGCAGTTCGGTGAGCTGGCGCAGGATGCGTGTCTTGGCCTGGCCCCTGAGGCCGAGAAGGATGAAATTGTGCCGGCTTAGGACGGCGTTGACCACCTGCGGCACGACCGTCTCGTCGTAGCCGACTATCCCCGTGAAGATAGGTTCGTGGGCCTGGAGCCGCGCGACCAGATTCTCACGCAGTTCGTCCTTGACACTGCGACCGGCCCTCTCCTCCCAGATCGTGCCGCGCAGTTCCCCCAACGTCCGCGGCTTTCCGCTCCCCTTCGAGGCCGAGCTCACCGCCATATCCGCTCGCTACCGTCGTCGTGCTCGACAGACTCCCCGATCGCCAGTTCTTTCATGGGCGCACTCTAGCACCGGCCTGGCTGAGACCTATGTGTGAGAACCTTTGATTGCCCAGAGGGTCTGGGCAGGGGCCGTTCGAGGCGCGGACAGAAGATGAGCGTGATCCCGAGGCAGCCCAAAAAGTATGACCCTGCGTGGGGGGCACCAACAGGAACGGGCGCCAAAGAGAGGCCCTCTCGCACCGGCAAGGCAATCCAAAAAGTATGACCCTGCGTGGGGGGCACCAACAGGAACGGGCGCCAAAGAGAGGCCCTCTCGCACCGGCAAGGCAGCCCAAAAAGTATGACCCTGCGTGGGGGGCGCAGGGCCAAAGAGAGGAGATGGTGGAGGGAAGATTCCCTCACATGGCCGCCCGAACCAGGTCCGAGCGAACCAGTCAAAGTATACTCATGCTCCCCACACCGAACGTGAAATGTCTGCCATCTCTCATTCCGGTCGTGGGTCAGCGACATCGGGCGCCCGTCCGAACCAGAACCGAAGCGCCGGGAAAGGCCGTATCTTCCGTTCCTGCCGGGCGGTCGGCGCAGTTGGCGCCGTGGTACCATGAGCGCCGCAGACGATGGCAGTGCTCGGTTTGCCACGGCCCCGCGGTTCCGGGTCGAACCGACCCGAACTACCGGTGCCGGGCCGAGGCCATTCGGGACACCTTCTCTGCCTTCTTCGGTGTTGCCGCATGAGCGCGGGAGCGCCGTGTGCCGGGCGCCAGGGGCAGGCGACCGCTGAGGCTGTGATTGCGGTGCCAGCGGCCTATCGGCCGCGCAGCACCTGGTCTTGCCGCCTGTCTGGCGGAGTGGAGGCGATGGCAAGCCGTCGTGCTCCACCCTCTCTGGTCGCACCTCCGTCGTTCGGCAGTGGTCGTGGATAGTCGAGCGTCCGCGCGCAGCGCGACGACGGAGGCGAACTTGAGATGAACGAACAACGGAAACGGGCCTTGGACGGCACCATCCTGCAGATCGAGCGTCAGTTCGGTAAGGGCGCGATCATGCGGTTGGGTAGTGAGGGTGTGAATCTGGACCTGGGGGTGATTTCGACCGGGAGCCTGGGGGTGGACTTGGCTCTCGGTGTCGGGGGTGTGCCGCGGGGTCGGATCATC
>DASVCN010000007.1 GCA_036381595.1 Trueperaceae bacterium
CTCCTCGTGCATCTCGGAGCCCGACGGATTGATCCATGTGACTTCCTTGACGCCAATCGCCTCGTTCACGACGGTCGACAGGAACCGGTTGCGCCGCAAGATCGGGTAACGCCGCCGCAACGCCGTCAAGCTCTGCACGAAGCGCACTTGCGCGATGTTCTTCTCCGCAAGCGTCCAGTCGACCCACGAGATCTCGTTGTCCTGACAGTAGGCGTTGTTGTTGCCACCCTGGCTGCGGCCCTGTTCGTCGCCCCCGGCGATCATAGGGACACCCTGTGAGAGCAGCAGCGTCGCGAGCAGATTCCGCTGCTGGCGCTCGCGCAGTGCGATCACCTCGGGATCGTCGGTCTCACCTTCGACGCCGCAGTTCCACGAGAGGTTGTTCTCCTCTCCGTCCCGGTTCTCGTCGCCGTTCGCCTCGTTGTGCTTCTCGTCGTAGCTCACCAGGTCGTTCAGAGTGAAGCCGTCGTGGGCGGTGACGAAGTTGATCGAGGCGTACGGTCGGCGCCCCGTGTCCTCGTAGAGGTCCGAGGAGCCGGAGAGGCGGTAGGCGAGCTCGGCGACGCCCACAGGATCACCGCGCCAGAACGATCTCACGGCGTCGCGGTAGCGACCGTTCCATTCGGCCCAGCCCGGTGGGAAATTGCCCACCTGGTATCCCCCCGGTCCGACGTCCCACGGCTCAGCGATCAACTTGGCACGAGCCAGGGTGGGATCCTGGCCGATGGTGTCGAAGAAGGTCGAGAGCCGGTCGACATCGTGCAGCTCCCGGGCGAGGGCCGCAGCCAGGTCGAAGCGGAAGCCGTCGACGTGCATGTGGGTCACCCAGTAGCGCAGGCTGTCCATCACCAGTTGCAGCACCCTCGGGTTGCCGAGGTTCAGAGTGTTGCCGGTCCCGGTGTAATCCATGTAGTAGCGCGGCTCGTCTTCCACCAGCCGGTAGTACATGGCGTTGTCTATCCCCCGGAACGACAACGTGGGTCCGAGTTCGTTCCCCTCCGCGGTGTGGTTGTAGACGACGTCGAGGATCACTTCGATGCCGGCGCGGTGGAAGCTCTTCACCATCTCCTTGAACTCGCGGACCTGTTCGCCTCTGGTGCCGCTCGAGGCGTAAGCGACCTCGGGAGCGAAGAAGCCGATGGTGTTGTAACCCCAGTAGTTGCTGAGACCTCTGTCCTGCAGCAGCTTGTCGCTCACGAACTGGTGCACAGGCAGCAGTTCGACCGCGGTGACCCCGAGTTCCTTCAGGTAGCCGACGATCGGATCGCTCGCCATCCCCGCGTAGCTTCCCCTCAGTTCGTCCGGCACTTCGGGGTGCTTCATCGTCATCCCGCGGATGTGGGTCTCGTAGATCACGGAGCGGTGCAGGGGGATGCCTGGGCTGCGGTCTCCTTCCCAGTCGAACGACTCGTCGACCACGACCGCTTTGGGGACGAACGGTGCGCTGTCGCGATCGTCGAAACTCAGGTCTTTCTTCCGGTCACCCAATCGGTAGCCGAAGTTCGCGTCGTCCCAAACGACGTCTCCTTCGATCGCCTTGGCGTAGGGGTCGATCAGGAGCTTATTGGGATTGAACCTCATCCCCTCCTTCGGTTCGTAGGGGCCCTCCACCCGGTAGCCGTAGAGTTGTCCCGGCCCCACCCCCGGGAGGTAGGCGTGCCAGACGAGGTCGGTGCGCTCGACGAGGGCGTACCGGGCTGTTTCACAGCGCGGGTCCTGGGTGTCGTAGAGGCAGAGGACGACCCCGGTGGCGTTCTCGGAGGCGAGTGCGAAGTTGGTGCCTTCACCGTCCCAGGTCGCTCCCAGGGGATACGGTCTTCCGGGCCAGATCTCGCTCACGTCCTCACCTCGCTCGCATCGGCCGGTCGTCGCCTGTAGAGGACCGCTGGCAGGAAGGGGATCTCCCGCAGCTCGGTGGCGTCGCTCAGCACGACCTGCTTCCGGCCCAGAACTTCCGTCCAGTCGTCGCCCACGAGGTCTACCGGGGCCCGGAGTACCGTTGCCCCCCAACCGCCTGAGCGCTCGAGCGTCGCCAGGAAACGCGGCACCAGCACCAGCAGCTGCTCCTCCCCGGCCTCCCGCACGAAGGCGATCAGGTGGCTCGCCACCTCTTCTGGCAGCAGTTCCCGGGCTTCCAGCGGTCGGTAACTCCCTTCCAACAGGGCAGGGTGTTCTGCGCGCAAGGAGAGGAGTCTGTGCAGGGCGAATAGCTTGAGCCGAGGATCGCAGGTCGACAGCCATTCTCGGAGCGGCAGGGCGTCCGGCCTGGTGATTTGGTCCAGCATCAGCTTCCTCTTTTCGAAGTCGACCGGCCTGCGATTGTCCGGGTCGACAAGCGACAGGTCCGGCAACTCCGTGCCCTGATAGATGTCCGGCACCCCTGGAGTGGTGAGCTTGAGAACGAGCTGTGAGATGGAGTTGGCGAAGCCGAAACGAGCGAGCCGACCGGCAAGCGGTTCGACCAGGTGCGCGATCTCCGGGTCGCAGACCGTCTTTCCGACGAGCTCGACGACAGCCGCTTCGTACCTTTCGTCCGGATCGATCCACGAACTCTGCTGTTTGGCCTCGCGAACCGCTTTCCGCATGTACTCCTCCAGCCGGGGGGCGAGCGTCGCCGGCTGCTCCCCGTCCCAGAGCGCCAGCAGGTGCTGATAGAGGAGGTATCTTTCCGTGGCGGAGACCCTCGGTCCGCCGAGGCCGGTGCTCTCTCGCAAGCGTCGCCCGCTGAGCTCGTCGAGGCGCGCTAGCGTTTCCTGCCACTCTTCGCTCAGCTCGCTCAGGACTGCCAGTCTCATCCGGGTGTCCTCTCCTCGCTTGTGATCGTGAGTGGCGGTGGCGAGCAGATTGTGCGGGTAGCGGTGCTGGCGGAATCTGGCGCGTGAGTGGAACGCCTGCGCTTCGACGGTGAAGTGGTCGGGTTCACCGCCCACCTCGTTGAGTGCCGCGAGTGGCACGAACCGGTAGAAAGCGGTGTCCTCCACGCCCTTGGCCGCCACCGGCGCCGTGTACTGCTGGAAGCGCCCCAGGAAGGACGAGCGCAACCGCTCGAGCGCACCGTCCCGCTCACCGATGAGGCAAGCAAGCACGAAGTCGTGGACCGTCGTCTCGGTGTTCTGCGCCAGTCGTTTGGCTTCCGAGACGGCGAGGGTCAGTACTTGCTCCGCCTCGTCCCGGTCGTGGGGCAGGTAGGTTCGGTAGCGTCCGAACGCGGCGATTACGTCCATCAGCGCGCTTCTCAGGGCGCTCAGCGTGAAGTCCCTGGTGTGATAGTCGCGCTCCGATATCCGGTAGAGCTGATTCGTCAGGCGGGTGAGCTCGGCCGAGAGGCTGGTTCCCATCACCAGGCGCTTCGACTCCACCACTACTTCTGCGTACGAGGAGCTGTCTTCGCTGAACTGTCGGTAGCTCTGCCGCAACGGCTCCTCGCCTGCCGGTTGGATGAGGAGGCGGAGGACGTCGTTCATGAACTCGTAGCCGGTGGAGCCGGCGACGGGCCACTCCAGGGGCAGCGTTTCCCCCGGAGCGACGATCTTCTCGACCCAGATGTTCCTGGCGCCCAGCGCCGACAACGAGTCGAGGTAGCTGTGAGGATCCACCAGCCCGTCTACGTGGTCCACCCTGACACCATGCACGCCCTCCTCCAGCAGCAGTTCCCCGACGAGCCGGTGCGACTCCAGGAAGACCGACGGCTCCTCCATGCGCAACGCCACGAGGCCGTTCACGTCGAAGAAGCGCCGGTAGTTGATCTCGTCCCCGGCGGTCTTCCAGTAGGCCAGCCGCCAGTACTGCCGTTCCAGCAGCTCGTGCAGTTCGGACCCCTCGAACCGGCCCAGTGGCTTCTCGATGTCGAGCCCGCCCAGGGCCTGCTCGAGGCGGCCCTTGAGGGCCTCGGCGCGCTCCCGGTCGGGAGGGAGGAGGTCGGCGTAGAGTCCTTGAAGTTCGAGCAGGTCGAAGTATCTCTGCTGCCTCTCGAGGGCAGGGAGTATCGCCTCGAGCAAGGGCGCGTAGCTGGCCGGCGAGAGGCGGAAGCGGTTGTCGAAGTAGACGGCGTGGAAGTAGCCGTCCGCGAATTCGACCCTTATCTCCCCCTCGTCGAGGGCTTCTCCGTAGGGCCGTCCCAGGAACGGCAGGAGGAGCTTGCCACGCAACTCCGCTTTGGGCGGGTCCCAGTCGACGTCGAACGTCTTGGCGTGCGGAGACTCCGGACCGTAGGCGAGCAGGTCCTGCCAGGCCTCGTTGTGCGGTCCCACCCCCGCGTGATTGGGGACGATGTCGAGCAGCAGTCCGAGCCCCTCGGCGTGGGCGGCTCGCCTCAGCGACTCGAACCCTTCCCGCCCCCCGAACTGCGCCCTTACGCTGTTGTGGTCGATGACGTCGTAGCCGTGGCTCGAGCCGCTCACGGCCTCCGTGATCGGGGAGAGATAGAGGTGACTGACGCCTAATCGCCTGAAGTAGGGGAGGTGCTGCTGTACCTGGGAGAAACCGAAGTCGGGTGTGAGCTGAAGTCGGTAGGTAGCTATCACGGGCTCTCCGAAAGCTCCAGCAGCAGCGCTCCGGCACGCTCGAACCGCGCTCTCCGATGCTGGAGGAGGGGGGCCGCTGGATCGGCTTCGTACTCGGGATCTTCGCTGTCGAGCAGTACCCTCGCCTCACCGGGCAGTTGGAACTCGGCTCCGCTCTCGAACGCGACCAGGAGCAGGTGCCGGCCGCGACGCAGGGCGAGACCTGCCGGGAGGACCTGCACGACGTCCACGCCCCCTTCGAGTTCCCGCCTCAGTGACAGCAGCCGACGGTAGTAGCGGAGGGTAGCCGCGTGCGGCGGCCTTTCGAGTTCCTCCCAGGCGAGCCGGCTGCGTCTGAACGTCTTCTCGTCCTGCGGGTCGGGCACCTCGTCACCGAACTCGAAGTCTGCGAACTCCTCGCGTCGTCCCTCGCTCACCAGAGCGCCGAGTTCCCCCTGGTGGTCGGTGAAGTAGTAGAAGGGGGTGCTCGCCGCCCACTCCTGGCCCATGAACAGGAGGGGCGTCTGCGGCGCGAACAGGAGGAGGGCCGAAGCCGCCCGGTAGGCGGCCGGTGACACCTCGTGATTGAGGCGGGCGCCGTCGGGACGGTTCCCCACCTGGTCGTGGTTCTGTATGCAGTAGACGAAGAGGTTAGCGGGCAGGCCGGCGGTCCCGGTGCCGCGCGGTCGGCCGTGGTGGCGTGAGTGATGACCCCGGTAGAACCAGCTGTGGTTGATGGTTTCGGCAATCTCGCGGCTGCTGCCGCAGAAGTCGCCGAAGTAGCTCCTGTCGTCCCCGGCGATCCGAGAGCGGATCTGATGGTGGAAGTCGTCGGCCCAGACACCTCCCAGCCCGGTTCCTCCCGCGTCCCGCGACACCAGCAGGTTGCGGGTGTTGCGCGGGTCCTCGGCGATGAGGAGCCGCGCGGGACCGGGCAGTCGGGCCACCAGGCCGGCGAGTTCGGTGAGGAGGTGGCAATGGCTGTCGTCGATGATGGCGAAGGTGGCGTCGAGTCGCAGGCCGTCGAACCGGTACTCGCTCAACCACATCAGCGCGTTCTCGAGCACGAAGCGGCGAACTCCGGCCGAACTCGGTCCGTCGTAATCGATCGCATCGCCCCACGGTGTGCGGTGCCTGTCGGTGAAGGTGTTCGGATCGAAGGCGGGCCAGTAGGCGCCGTCGGGGCCGAAGTGGTTGTAGACGACGTCGCACAGCACCCGCATGCCTAGCCCGTGAGCGTCGTCCACGAGGCAGCGGAGTTCATCGGGAGTGCCGTAGGCGCGCGAGGGGGCGAAGAAGGAAGCCGGATCGTAGCCCCAGTTCCAGCGTCCAGGGAAGTCGTGGACCGGCATGAGTTCGATCGTGTCGACACCCAGTTCGGCCAGGTAGGGCAACCGCTCGCAGGCCGCGGTGAAGGTGCCTTCCGGCGTGAAGGTTCCGAGGTGCAACTCGTAGATGACGCCGCTACCCGCAACTTCCGGTTGCCCGTTCCGCCAGGTGTAGGACGCGGGGTCGACGACCTGGGACGGTCCGTGAACCCCTTCGGGCTGATAGCGCGAGGCAGGGTCGGGCATGACCGCCTGGCCGACCCGGTAGCGGTAGCGAGCCCCTGCCCCCGATCCCTCCACCTCGAGTGAATGGAAGCCGGACGACTCTCGCTCGAGCGCCAGCGCCTCGCCCGACCCCTCGATCAGCAGTTCGACCGACTCATTCGCCGGCGACCAGACCGTGAACCGCACGCCTTCGTCCGCGACCACCGCGCCGAGCGATGGCCTGAATAGTTCCGAGTCAACCATCCCGCCCCCCACGAGCCACGGCCGACCGCCACCGGTTCGACGGCCGCCTGAACCCGCCCCCGTTCCTCATCACTGCCGGGCTGCCTCCCCGGCGAGGCTACCCCGAGTCCTTACGGTTCGTCGGTAGCTTCCTGCAACTTGATCGCTGCCGGGTGCTCCTCGTTGGACCACTCCAGGATTATCACTTCGCGCGTCTCTTCGTCCGATCGACCCTCCCCGCGTCCTACGACGGGCGCCCGGAAGGGGATGCGCTCACGCGCCATGTAGAGACGATGCAGTTCGTCGTAAGCCTGGTCCGGATCGTCGGGTTGCCACAGTCCCGTGAAGATCCTGTCACCACCCTCGTGGCTCTCCCAGGTGAACGTCCCCGTGCCTGTGAAGTCGGCTAGTTGTGCCCGACGTTTCATCCTGCCCTCCTGTGTACTCACGTACCCTCATTCTCGCAGACGAGGTGAGGGCAGAATGTGGAGTGCCGGCCTGCTGCCGATGGGGATGGGCTCTAGCGCCTCTCAGGAATCGCCACTTGGCGCGTCGGCGGAGCGAAGAGCCAACCTATGACAGCCCCCAGCAGCAGCGCTCCGGCGTAGACGAGCGGCGCCGGTATCTCCTGTACGGCGAAGCGAACCGGGATGCCCACCAACGGCACGAAGGCGAGAGCGGTGCCGAGCGCGTAGCCCGACTTGTGACCGGAGGCGTCGAGCGGCTGTCTTCTCATGGGAACAGGGTAACCGGCCGGGCGCCGCTCGGCTTCAGGACGGCTGGGCCCGGGAGGCGCCCTCTATCTCGCCGGCGATCTCCTCGGCGACCGCAGACACCTCCTCCAAAGTGGGCCCTTCGACCATCACCCGGACCAGCGGTTCGGTGCCGCTCGCTCGAACGTTCACCCTGCCGCTCCCGACGAAGCGTTCCTCTGCCCGAGACACCGCCTTCAGCACCGCCTGATCTTCGCAGACGCGCTCCTTCAGTTCGCTCGGTACCGTGACGTTGCGGATCGTTTGCGGGAAGACCGGGATCTCGTCCATCCACGCCTCGAGCGGCCGGCGTGACTTGCGTACCGCCGAGAGCAGCTGCAGCGCCGTGAGGATGCCGTCGCCCGTGGGTGCGATGTCGAGGAAGAGCACGTGTCCCGACTGCTCGCCACCCAGTTCGAGGTTACGGCTCTTCAGCCCTTCGAAGACGTAACGGTCGCCCACCCGTTCGCGGTGCATGAGCACACCGTGGCCCTCCAGGTAGCGCTCGACGCCCAGGTTCGACATCGTGGTAGCGACCACCTCCTTCTCGCCGCGCACCAGAGCGCAGATGGCCATGACGTGATCACCGGTCACCAGCCGGCCCCTTCTGTCGACCAGCATCGCTCTGTCCGCATCTCCGTCGAAGGCTATGCCTACCTCGAGACCGTGGTTCTTCACCCGCTGCTGTAAAGGTTCAGGATGGGTCGAGCCGCACTCCACGTTGATGTTCTGCCCATCGGGCGAGGCGTTGATCACGTCGAGGCGGGCTCCGATCTGCGTGAAGACCCGGGGGGCGATCTCGGAGGCGGCGCCGTTGGCGCAGTCGAGCCCCACCTTCATGCCATCGAGATAGGGGGCGTGGGCGAGGAGGAAGCGCTGGTAGTCGGCGTCGTCCCGTCGGTAGCGGCGGGAACTGCCGACCGCTTCCCTCGTCACCGCCGCCAGGCTGTCGAGGTCCTCGTCCAGCAGGGCCTCGATGGCCTGTTCGGTCTCATCCGAGAGTTTCTCGCCCTTGCCGTTGAAGAACTTGATGCCGTTGTCGAAGTAGGGGTTGTGCGAGGCGCTGACGACGATGCCCGCGTCTGCCCCGAGCGACCGGGTGAGGTGGGAGACGCCGGGTGTCGGTACTACCCCCAGCCAGACGGCATCGGCGCCACGAGCGTTGAGCCCTGCGACGAGCGCATGGGCGAGCATGGGGCCCGAGCGCCGGGTATCCATCCCGACCGTGAAGCGAGGCCGCTCGAGCCCGTCGCGTTTGAGGGTCTCGGCGGCCGCGACACCGAGTCGGAAGGCGAAGGTGGCGGTCATAGGGTGCTGGCCGGCCACGCCTCGGACGCCGTCGGTGCCGAAATAGCGTCTTGTCGTCATGCTGACGATTCTACCCCCGCCCCTGGGCGGGGCCGGGGCGCTTCACTCACGGCTGTGAGCTACTTGGCTTCGAGCCAGTTCTCGCCGACGCCCACCTCTACCAACAGCGGAACGTCCATCCGGTAGGCGTTCTCCATCGTTTCACACAGTATCTGGGAGGCCTCGTCGGCCACCTCGACCGGCGCTTCGACCACCAGTTCGTCGTGTACCTGGAGGATCATGCCGGCTCCGAGAGGCTCGAGGCGGGGCGCCAGCTGGAGCATCGCCAGCTTCATGATGTCGGCCGCGGTGCCCTGGATCGGCATGTTGTACGCGGTTCGCTCGGCATACTCGCGGGCGTTGCGGTTGGCAGCACGGATGTCGGGGATGAGCCTGCGCCGGCCCAGCAACGTCTCCACGTAACCGTTCGCTCGACAGAACTCGAGGGTGCCGTCGATGTAGGCGCGAACCTTCGGATAACGCTCGAAGTAGGTCTTGATGAAAAGGTCGGCCTGGGCGTACTCGATGCCCAGCTCCCGGGTGAGCCTGTGCGCCCCCATCCCGTAGAGGACCCCGAAGTTGATCACCTTGGCTACCCGCCGCATGTCGGGCGTTACCTCCTCCGGCGCGCAGCCGTGCACCTGGGCAGCAGTCCGACGGTGGATATCCTCGCCTTTGCTGAACGAGTCGATGAGTACCTGTTCACCGGCGATGTGGGCGAGCACCCGAAGTTCGATCTGCGAGTAGTCGGCTGCCAGCAGGACGTGGCCGGGTGCGGCCCGGAAAGCACGCCTTATCTCCCGGCCGGTCTCGGTGCGGATCGGAATGTTCTGGAGGTTCGGGTTGATGCTGGATAGGCGTCCCGTCACGGCAACGGTCTGCTGGTACGTCGTGTGGAGCCGGCCGCTCCCGGGATTCACCAGTTTGGGCAGAGGATCGAGGTAGGTGCCCTTCAGCTTCGAGAGTTCGCGGTAGTCGAGGATCAGTCCGACGGCTTCGTGCTTGTCGCGAAGCCCTTCGAGTACCCCGACAGCGGTGGACTGCTTGCCGGTCGAAGTCTTACGCCCCGACTGGAGTCCCAGCTTCTCGTAGAGCAGGGTAGCCACCTGATCCCGCGAGTTGATGTTCAGAGAGTCGTCCTGGGCGATCGACCGGACTCGCGCCTCGATCCCGGTGAGCTGCTCGGCCAATCGCACGGACTGCTCGGCCAGCAACTCCTTGTCGAGCACGACCCCGCGAGACTCGACGTCGACCAGTACCCTCTGCAACGGCTTCTCGATCTCTTCGTAGACGCGACGGCGGGGGCCGTCGAACTTCTCGGGCAGGGTGCGGAGGAGTTCCGCGGTTACCGCTGCCCGGGCCGGCGCGGCGTCGGTCCAGTCGCCTGCCCCGTAGCGTTGGGCTGCGGTATCGGGCTGGGCGACGTTCGGGTCGAGCACGTAGGCCATGAGCAGGGGATCATCGCCAGGCTCGATCCGCTCGCCGCGGCTGCGGGCCCAGACGGCGAGCGCCTTCGCGTCGCAGGCATCGATGCTCTGGGAGCCGGCGAGGAAGGCGAGGGCGCTCTCCTCGTCGGGTGCCTTCGCCACCGTCCGCTCCCTGGCGACGGCCAGCTCCGTGAGCTGCGCCTGCATGGGGCTGTCGCCGGCCAGAACGAAACCGACCGCCCCGGCGGCGCTCCGGGTGTCGCCGGCGTTCCATGGCACTTCCCGGTACGAGGGCGTCTCGGTGAGTCCCAGCTCACGCAGGAGCGAGGTGAACTCCAACTCCACCAGCAGCTCGCGCAGGCCCTCGCGCTGCATCTCCCGTTGCGCCCACTTCGAGGGTTCGATCGGTATCTTTGCGTCGGTCACGATGCAGGAGAGTTCGCGGGAGAACTTCACCTGCTCCAGCGAGTCGCGGATCTTCTTGGCCGCGCCGGGGGGTTCGATCTCGTCGAGATGCTCGAAGATGTAGTCGAGCGAGCCGTACCTCTGCAGGAGGTTGCGAGCCGCAACGGGACCGATGCCTTTCGCCCCGGGGATGTTGTCGGAACTGTCGCCGATGAGTGCCCGGTAGTCGGTCCACTGCTCGACCGTCACTCCGTACTTCTCCTCGATCTCCCTGGGCCCCAGGCGGTCGTTCTTGTCGAGCCCGCGCACGCAGACGTGGTCGCTCACCAGCTGATAGGCGTCCCGGTCGCTGGTGACGATCTCGACCGTGTAGCCGTTCGCTTCGCAACTCTTGGCGATCGTGCCGATCAGGTCGTCGGCCTCGAGACCGGCCACTTCGATCTGGTAGAGACCGAGCATATCGACGAGCTTCTTGATCGTCACGATCTGTTCCGGCAAATCATCCGGCGTAGCCGCGCGGCCCGCCTTGTACTCTTCGTACTGCTCGTGCCTGAAAGTCTTGGCAGGAGCGTCGAACGTGACCACCGTGGCGTCGTGCTCCCCCTCCTCCTTGAGGATGCGCAGGAGCGAGCGGAGGAAGCCGAAGACCGCGTTGACCGAGCGACCCTGCGAGTTGCTGAGTTCACGGATGGCGTAGTAGCTGCGGAACGCGAGCGCATGGCCGTCGATGACCACGATCTTGTTGCCGTTCCGCTGAGCGGTGGGGGCCTGGAACAGCTCCTTCTGAACCGTCATCGGCGGGCCCCGGCGGTGGAGGCACAGGTCATTCTCGGAGTCTACCGCGAGGACAGCGTGCCCGGCTGGCTCCGTCGAGACGAAGTCGCGGAACGCTGTGGCGGAACGATGTCGCGCGGCGATGTCGCGGAAAGGTGTCGCGGGGCGGTGTCGCGGGGCGATACGGAGGCCCCGAGGTCGCCGGCCCGCTCCGATTCGCAACGCGTCTGTAGGGATGCAGACAGATGCCGCCCCGGTAGAGGAGTACACCGGCTGGACACCGGAAAGTCGATACGTGTTCACCGGGGGGACTCCCCGGAAACCGACCCGGTGCGAGAGGTTAGGGGGGCGAAGTGAAGGAACCTGGGGATCCCGAACAGAGAGCGAACGGTCCCTCGTCCAGCGGCGAGGTCGGGGGCGGTTCGATGCCGCAAACACGGGGCGCGCGAGTCTACGACCGCCCCGCGCGAGGCGGCCGTTCCGCACTTACCTGGACCATCGTGGCGTTGGTACTGATCCTTCTGGCGCTCTGGCTGCTGTTCTGAGCCGGGCGCCGAAGAGTCTCCAGTGGGAGGTCGCAAGAGGCGAGCAGAGGCGGATGAGTCCGAGGATCACCGGGAGGTCATCCATCGCGAGGTAGTACCGCTCGCTGCAGAAGTGCCGAGAGTCGACACCCGCACGATCGTGACGGGACGGGTACGGGTGACGACGCACACCCGCAGCCGGCAGGAGGCCTTCGACGTCGACCTGACCGAGGAGGACCTCGAGATAGAGCGGGTGCGGGTAGGCCGAGAGGTGGATGGGCCGGTCGAGATACGTCAGGAGGGCGACGTCACGATCGTGCCCGTGCTGGAGGAAGTTCTCGTCGTCAGGAAGCAGCTGGTGCTCAAGGAGGAGGTGCGGATCCGCAGGCGCAGGCAGCGGCGGAAGGAAACGCGCTCGATGAACCTGCTGTACCAGGTAGCGGAGATCGACCGCTCCAGCGAGGACGAAGAGGTTGCGCCGAGCGGCGATGGGGAGAACAGGCGTGATTGAAACAACGCTGATGTGCGCCAACCCGGCGCACGGGATGAGGGGTAGAGGAGATGGCCAAGACGGTAGTGGCTATATACGACAGGCTCGAGGATTCACGTTCGGCGATCGCCGAGCTGTTGTCTGAAGGCTTCGACAGGGACGACGTAAGCGTAGTTGCCAACGCGACCGGTGCCGAGTTGAGACGGTACTTCGACGAGCAGGGACGGTACGTGGAGAGCCGCGGTTCCGAGGCGGGTGGATCCGCGGCCAGCGGAGCCGGGGTCGGTGCGGCGGTGGGTGGCATCGGCGGCTTGCTGGTGGGCCTCGGCCTGCTGAGCGTCCCCGGCGTCGGACCAGTGCTCGCTGCCGGTCCACTGGCGGCCACCCTCGTGGGCGCCGGTGGGGTGACGGGCGGCTTGCTGGGGGCACTGACCGATGCCGGCGTACCGGAAGAGGAGGCCCATCGTTACGCGGAAGGGGTAAGGCGGGGCGGAAACCTGGTCGTCGTCAACGCACCCGACGGCCGCGCCGAGATGGCGGCCACGATCCTCGACCGGCACGCGGCGGCCGACGTCGAGGCGCGCGAATCGAACTGGCGACGCCAGGGCTGGGAACGTCATGAGCATGAGGCCGAGCCGCTGACCGAACGGCAACTGGCGCAGGAGCGCGAGCACATCGAGATCCCCATCGTCGAGGAGGACATCCGGGTAGGCAAGCGCGAGGTCGAGCGCGGCGGTGTGCGCGCCCGAACCTACGTCAGAGAACGTCCCGTGGACGAGCAGGTCGAACTACGCGACGAGTCGGTCGAAGTGCGGCGGCAGCGGGCAGACCGGCCACTGAGCGCCGCGGATGGTGACGCGTTCCGCGAGCGCAGCGTGGAGATGCATGAAACCGATGAGGAGGCCGTGGTTTCGAAGGAAGCCCGCGTCGTCGAGGATGTGGTGATAGAGAAGCAGGCCAGGGACAGAACCGAACACGTCCGCGATACGGTCCGGCGCACCGAGGTAGAGATCGAGCAACTCGACGACGATATCGTCGACGAGGATTTCTCTCGCTACGAGCGCACGTTCCGCGGTCACTTCAAGGATTCGGACATCAGTGACCGGTACGCCTACGACGACGTCATGCCGGCCTACCGCTTCGGCTACTCGTTGGCGAACGACGCCAACTGCCGTGACCGGCGCTGGGACGAGATCGAACCTGAGGCGCGCACCAGGTGGGAGGCGCGTAACCGTGGTAGTTGGGACGATGTCAGGGAGTCCGTGCGCCACTCGTGGGAGGTGCGTAACCGGGACCGCTAGTTCGAACTCCTGATGGGGTCGGGGGCGAGCGTCAGAGGTTCCAGCCCCCGGCCACTTCTATGGTGGTGCCGGTGATGTAGTCGGCCTCGTCCGAAGCCAGGAAGCAGGCGGCCGCAACGATCTCCTCCAGCCGGCCCAGGCGGCCCATCGGGATCTCCCGTTGCGGCTTGGTAACGCTGTTCTCCATGATCCCTGGACTTATCACGTTGACGGTGATCCCGTTCGCCGCCTCGCTCCTGGCCAGTGCCCGGCTGTACTGGATGACGCCGGTCTTCGCGATCACATAGGGTGCTACGGCCGGGCGCGCGATCAGGTGCTCGGCCCCCGCGTAGCCGAGGTTGATGATCCGCCCGCCGCCATGCCTGCGCATGAACGGGACGGCTGTTCGACAGGTGTAGAAAGTAGCGTGCAGGTTGCTGTCGAACATCTCGTGCCACGTCTCGATGTCGAGCTCGTCGAGCGCCCCGTGGTGGTAATTGCCAACGTTGTTGACGAGAACCCGTAAGCCGCCGGTGAGATCGTTCGCGGCCAAGACAAGCTGTCTGGCCTCCTCCGGAACCGTCACGTCGGCCTGCAGGAGGTGTGCTTCGACGCCGGCTCCCCGGGCGAGATCGGCGACCTCCCGGGCCTTGCCCTCGCTGTTGCGGTAGTGCACCACGACATCGTGTCCGGCGTCGGCCAGTCCCAGGAGGACCGCTCTGCCGATACCGGTCGCCGAACCGGTTACCAGTGCTCCGGCCACGCCTTCACTTCCTCCATGGGCCCACGGAGCCGATCGCGCCTCTATCGCTCATGGGCGGCATTATTCCATCCGCCGGTCGGCCGGCGCACGGGGCGTTGGGATTGTCCCGGATCGCTTTGTCCTCGCTCCGGTCCGGACCGCAGAGTAAGCGGTCAGGACGGGAAAATCCCTCAGCGACCGGTGTCAGGGCTGGTTATCATCCGGTCGACAGGGTGCCGCTGCGCACCTACCGCGTCGCCGCTGGCGCCGGTTCATCCGATCCGGGGGCGAAGGGAGGAGTCCGGTGGACAACATCCGGTTCAAGCTGATCAACGCGAGCGAGGTCGACCTGTTCGAGCAGCGGCTACACGCCTTCATCGATTCTCTCGACCGTAGCGCCGTCGTTGTGGAGGTCAAGTACAGTTCGACGCCCTTGACCGGTGGCGGGGTCGAATACAGCGCCCTGGTTCACTACCAACAGACGGAGAGCTGGAGCTGATAACCCCCTTGCCGAGTGCGGAGAAGCCGTCCCCTGATACGACAACAGGACGGGAAATTCATACCGACCTGAAAACACGCGGGATACGATGGCGGCCATGACGGCAACTCTGGTGCTCGTGGTCGACGACGACCCGGCGCTGCTCAAGCTGATAGAACTCACGCTCGTGGCGGCGAACTTCAACGTGCTGTCGTTCGACGATCCCCGCGATGCAGTGGTCGAGCTCGAGGAGGGGCTTCGTCCTGACGTCATCGTCTCGGACGTCTCCATGCCTGGCATGGACGGTTTCGAGTTCTACAAGAGGGTGCGCACCTTCAACGAACTGCACGCCGTGCCGTTCCTCTTCCTCACGGCGATGGAGGACAGGAGCTACGTCAGGCAGGGGATGACCCTGGGCGCCGACGACTACCTGACCAAGCCGTTCGAGCGACAGGAGCTGGTCGACGCGGTGCGGATCAGATTGCAGCGGATCGAGGAGCTGCGGCACCCGCTCGAGGGCACGGTCCGCGCCCGCGCGTTGGGCCACCCGTTCGTCGAGCGGAACGGCAAGCGCCTCGACTGGGACTCACTCAAGGCGCTCGAGCTTCTCTTCTACCTGCTCGAGCACCCGAACGGAGTGACCACCTTCGAGGTCGCAGAGGCCCTCTGGCCAGGAAAGACCGAAGCGAAGGCCTCGAGTTCGTTCCATACGACCCTTTACCGGCTACGTAAGGTGATGGGTGGCGAGATGGTCGAATCGGCCAACCGCCGCTACTACCTGCGCAAGGAGTTCCGCATCGAGTACGACGTCGCCCACTACCGAGATCTCGCCAGGAAGGCCCGGGACGGCTCGTCCTCCGACCTGTTCGAGCAGGCGATAGATCTGTACCGCGGGCACTACCTGCTGGGATTCGACTCGAGCTGGATCGACGAGATGCGCCAGGTCCTCCACGCCGAGCACCTCTCGCTCCTCCAGAGCGCGGCCGAGCGCGCGACCGAACGCGGCCACCACGAGGCAGCCACCCGCTACTTCCAGGCGATGACCGAGCACGAGCCGTTCAGCGAAACGGCCTGGACGGGGCTCGCGGAGAGCTGGGAGGCGCGCGGTGAACCGGGCAAAGCCGAGAACGCCAGGAGCCGATTCGAAGAGCTGATGGCCGAGAGCTGAGGATCGAGCAGGCGCGAATTTGGAGAAACGAACCTCATGGCGGCTAGTAGGCTCTCTAAGCAGAGAACATCTCCTGTAGCGTCTCGAGTACGGCGGCTTGGGCCGCTTCGGCAACGGTTCCGAGTTTCGCTACTAGCCTTGATTTGTCGACCGTTCTGATCTGGTCGAGGACGATGAATCCATCTTTGCCTTCAAAGGCACAGGGCACCCGCGTTGGATATGGCTTTCCTCGTGTTGTCATCGGCGCTACGATCACGGTCCGGATGTGCGCGTTCATCTCATCGGGAGAGATGATGAGGCATGGCCGGGTTTTACATACCTCCGAGCCTTGCGTTGGGTCCAAACTGACAAGATGTACGTCGAAGCGGTTTACCACTCCCATTCGTCATCGTCGAATCGGGTTGCTACCGGTTCATCCAATACGTGATCGTCTTCCGCTGCCGCCATCTGGGCGAAGGCTTCCGACCAGCCCCGCCTGGCAGTGTCGGCGGCGCGTATGACGATGGTGTCTTCTTCTACTTCCAAGTCGACTTCTTCGCCCACTCCTGCCTTCTCGATCAGTGGTTTCGGTATCCGAATCCCCTGTGAATTTCCGATCTTGACGATGCGCGTCCTCATGCTCAGCCTCCGTGGTCACAATGTAATTACCTAGCGCGACTGAGTCAAGCGGCGGTACTTGAGCCGGCCTCAGCTTTCCAGACGCAAAGCCGAAAAGTCCCTCCTGCGTTAGACTGCCATCGATTCCATAGCCTTAGGAGCTAGTCATGTACTCCATCGATCTGCAGGGAAAGAACGGGCTGGTACTCGGGGTCGCGAACCAGCGGTCGATCGCCTGGGCGATTGCTCAGCCGCTGGCGCAGGCGGGTGCGCGGCTGGCTTACTCCTATCAGGGGGAGCGGATCCGGCCGGTGCTGGAGAAGCTTACCGAAGGTCAGAGCGATGTGGTCCTGGCCGAGTGCGACGTCCAGAGCGACGAGCAGCTGGACGGCCTCTTCGAGAACGTCCGGCGCGAGATGGGCCGGCTCGACTTCGTCATCCACTCGCTCGCTTTCGCGCCGCCGGAGACGTTCACCAGCCCATTCGTGCAGACGGAGCGGGCCCACTGGCAGACGGCTATGGACATAAGCGCCTACTCTCTGGTGGGCGTAGCCAGGAGGGCTGCGCCGCTGATGACCGATGGCGGCAGCATCCTCACCCTCTCCTACCTGGCCGCGGAGCGGGTCGTGCCGCACTACAACATGATGGGGGTGGCCAAGGCGGCGCTCGAGGCGAGCATGCGCTACCTCGCCTACGACCTGGGCCCACGCGGGATCAGGGTCAACGCCATCTCTGCAGGGCCGGTACGGACCATCGCCGCACGCTCGATCTCCGGTTTCGGCGATATGTACGGCGAAGCAGGCAGGCTCTCCATGCTCAAGCGGAACATCGAGCAGCAGGAGGTGGGTGGGCTCGCCCTAGCCCTCGTCGCCGATTCGCTGGGCAGTGGCATAACGGGTGAAACTATCTACGTCGATGCCGGCTTCAACGCGATCGGGATGTTCCTGCCCGAGGGGGCCGAGGAGTAGCCCGAAAGCCGCTCACGATCGCTTGCGGCTCCGATATACTCTCTCAATGAACGCTACCTCTTCCTGGACAGGCGTGCTGGGCCGATGGCGGCGCACTTCCGCCACCGACCCGTGCCGATCCGGCACGGCCCGCCCCTGAAGTTCAGCGAAAAGAGGAGTTCATGCTCTCTGCACCCCCAAAGATGACGGTCAAACCCGTGTACCGCGAGGTCCTGGCCGACCTCGAGACGCCGCTCACCGCCTATCTGAAAGTGGCCGGACACCCTTCCTTCCTGCTCGAGAGCGTCGAGCAGGGCGAGCGGGTAGCACGCTACTCGTTCATCGGCAGCGGCGAGAGGCGCCGTATCGAGGCCAGAGGCGGCAGGGTCACGGTGAGCGGACCGGCCGGCAGCGAGAGCTTCGATTCGGACGACCCCTTGCGAGTCCTCTGGGACCTGACCGTCCGTGAGGTCGGGGATCATCCTCACCTGCCGCCGTTCTGGGCAGGTTCCGTCGGCTACGCTGCCTACGATCTGATACGACAGTACGAGCGGCTGCCCGACTCGAATCCTGACGAACTGGGAACCCCGGACCTGCTCTTCATCGAGCCAGAGGTCCTGGTGGTGTTCGACCATCTGCGCCGCCGCATCGTCATCGTCGCCGCCGCCGAGGAGGGCAACCCTGCCGACGAGGAGCTCGCGAGAGAGCGCGTGGAGGCGGCCTACCAGCGCCTGCGCGGCCCGCTGCCGGGCGTTCCCGGCGACCGAGCCGGACGCCGTACCGAGTTCACGAGCAATTTCACCCGCGAAGGGTTCATGGCCGCGGTTTCCCGCGCGGTCGAGTACATCCGCGCCGGCGACGCCTTCCAGGTCGTCCCCAGCCAGCGGATGACGGCAGACCTGGGAGTGCACCCGTTCGCGATCTACCGGGCGCTTCGAACCATCAACCCGAGCCCCTATCTCGGCTACCTCGACCTGGGCCCGGTGACGCTCGTCGCCTCCAGCCCGGAGAGCCTTGTGAAGAGCGACGGTGTTCGGGTGGAGACGAAGCCGATCGCGGGCACGCGACGCCGGGGGGCAGACCAGGCGGAGGACGAGGCGCTCGCGCAGGAGTTGTTGGCCGACGAGAAGGAACGGGCCGAGCACGTCATGCTGGTCGACCTGGGTCGAAACGATCTGGGGAGGGTCTGCCGCTACGGCTCGGTCAGGGTCGAGGAGTTGATGAACGTCGAGCGCTACAGCCACGTGATGCACATCGTCTCCAGGGTCAGTGGTGAGTTGGCGCCCGGGAAGACGCCGCTCGATGCCCTCTCTGCCACCTTGCCCATGGGCACCGCCTCGGGAGCCCCCAAGATCCGGGCGATGGAGATCATCGACGAACTGGAGCCGGTGAGACGCGGCCCCTACGCGGGCGCCTTCGGCTACCTGTCGGTGTCCGGGGCGATGGATATGGCGCTGACCCTCCGCACCGTCGTAGTGGCCAACGGCAAGGCCCATCTGCAGGCTGGCGGCGGAGTCGTCGCCGATTCCGATCCGGACTTCGAGTACCAGGAGTCGCTCAACAAGCTCGCGGCGCTGCGGAAAGCCGTCGAGATGGCGACCGAAGGGTTGGGCTGATGGACCTCTCGCGCGTGCACGGTTCGCCTTCGAGGTCGGCCCAAGAGCGTCGGGAAGTAGCGGCCGGATCCGATCGACGGCGGTCGGCATGAAACGGGTTCTCGTAGTCGACAACTACGACTCGTTCACCTTCAATCTGGTGCAGTACCTGGGCGAATTGAGCTGCGAAGTAACCGTATGGCGTAACGACCGCTTCGAGCTCACGGAGGTCGAACGACTGGCGCCGGACGCGCTCATCGTCTCGCCCGGCCCCTGTACGCCCAGTGACGCGGGACTCTCGGTGGAAATCATCCGCCGCTTCGGTGCGGAGCTGCCGACGCTGGGCGTGTGCCTCGGGCATCAGGCGATAGCTGCCGCCTACGGCGGCGAGGTGGTGCGGGCGACAACGATCATGCACGGCAAGACCAGCGCTATCAGCCACGACGGCAGCGGCGTTTTCGCAGGCCTGCCCAGCCCTCTCACCGCCACCCGTTACCACTCGCTGGTGGTGCGCGACCTGCCCCCTGAACTCGTGGTCAACGCCTGGGTCGAAGAGGCCGGGGAACGCGTGGTCATGGGCATGAGGCACGAGACCCACCCGGTGTGGGGAGTCCAGTTCCATCCGGAGAGCATCCTGACCGAGTCGGGCCACGAGATGTTGCGGAACTTCCTGTTGAGATCATGACTCCTGCGCCCACTACCCGGCCTGAGCCGACGTCCCTCAACAGCGTCGGGCTGAGCGTGGTCACCGCCAGCCGCGGCCGTCACGAACTGCTTCGGCGCAAGGCACTTGCTCTCGCACGTCAGACATTGGCTCCGCGCTCGTTCGAATGGTGCCTCTGGCTCAACGAGCCGCGATCGGAAGTCGAGACCGTAAGACAGATGATGGCGCAGCTGAAGCTGCCGTTCCACGTGGCGCTGGCGGGTGGCGAACCGCATCCGGTGGGCCGGGCCCGGAACCTGGCGGCGGAGTCGGCCCGTGGAGACGTGCTGCTGCTGAGCGACGACGACTGTATGCCCGACCCGGGTGCACTCGCAGCTCACCTCGCTCTTCATCGGTTGACTGTTGGGGTCGCTGGCATTGGCCCGCTCAGGTTGCCCGACGATCTGCGGAAAGCTCGGCGCGCCGAGCCGTTCGAGAGGATAATCGCGTTCGGGAACCGCGCCTCCTGGATCAACTTCACCGGGGCCAACAGCAGTGTCTCGGCCGTTGTCTACCGGCAGGTGGGCGGTTACGACCCGGATTGGAAGGGTTACGGTGGCGAGGACCCCGAGCTGGCATTGCGACTGAAGCGAGCAGGGGTCAGGTTCCGAAGGGTCAGGCAGGGAGGGGCCACCCACGAGGGCCGCGTGTGGGACGACTCCGAGAAGGCGTACAGCGCCGGCCGGGCCCACCGTCGCCTTTGGGAACGACATCGTACCGGTGCCTGGGCGCTGGGTGTCCACCCGGTCCAGCTGGCTGCGAAGCGTGTCCTCCTCAACGGCCCCTGGAGTTCGCTCATCGACCGGGATGTCCTCGCCTACGAGCGCGCCTACGCCCGAGGCGCCGAAGAAGCGGCACGCGAGAAATCCGATGGATGAGGGGTAGATCGTGGATCTGCGCGTGATAACCGCCACTTGTTCGCGTCCCCACCTGCGCCCGCTAGCGACCGGAGCGTGGCAGGAGGGCGTATGGACTCGCGCTGGCAGATTGCAGGAAGGAAACGGGAAGTGACGATAGGGAGTGAAGCGAAACTCGACGTCAGGGAGCTGCTGAGCGAAGTATTCGAAGGTAAAACGCTGGACCGCGACAGGGCCAGACAGGTGATGGGCTGCCTCATGGACGGCGAGCTGTCGCAGATGCAGGCCGCCGCGCTGCTGGCGGCGCTGAGGACGCGTGGCGAGACCGTGGAGGAGATCGTCGGCTTCGCCCAGGCGATGCGTGAACGCGCCGTGAAGGTGACGCCCCGAGTGGAGGGCCCGTTGCTCGACACCTGTGGCACCGGCGGTACCGGCTTCAGCAGCATCAACATCTCGACCACCGCAATCTTCGTCGCGGCGGCCGGGGGCGTCAAGATAGCCAAGCACGGCAACCGCGGCGTGACGAAGCGGTCGGGCTCAGCGGACGTCCTCGAGTCCCTCGGGGTGAAGCTGGAGCAGTCGGCGGAGCAACTCGCGCGCTCGATAGAGCAGATCGGGCTGGCCTTCATCTTCGCCCGCACCCATCACCCCTCGATGAAGTTCGTGGCTCCGATCCGTGCCGACCTGCAGGCGAGAACGATCTTCAACAATCTGGGACCGCTGACAAATCCCGCGGGCGCCAACCGGCAGTTGATGGGGGTCTTCAGCCCTCACCTCACCGTCCAACTCGCGAACGTGCTGGCGGGCCTAGGTACCCAGCGTGCGCTGGTCGTGCATGGCGACGGGCTCGACGACTTCACAGTGAGTGGCGAGACCACGGTCGCCGAGCTCATGCCCGACGGCGAGGTCGTCGACTACACGATGACGCCGGAAGAGGTGGGCCTCGACCGCTACCCCAGGAGCGCGCTGGAGGGGGGCGACCCGAAGCAGAACGCCGAACAGCTCGAGGCCGTGCTGGCAGGCGAGGTGGAGGGAGCCAAGCGGGATGTGGTGCTGTTCAACGCTGGAGCCGCACTCTATCTGGGGGAGCGAGCGCCCGACATCCGTAGCGGCGTCGAGCAGGCGGCCGAACTGCTCCGGTCCGGTGCCGCCGCCGCGAAATTGCAAGAACTCATAAGCTACTCCCGCAGCGGGGCGTAGACTGGAAGGGTGCCGTCGTCCGGCCTGCCGGTCTCGCTGACCCTACGGGTCACAATGGACCGGAAGCGTGGGGGCGACGCTAGGAGAGACCATGGCTGAACGAGCGATTGGCAGCATCAGGGTAAAGACGGGCTTCGCCGAGATGTTCAAGGGCGGCGTCATCATGGACGTCGTTGACGCCGAGCAGGCGCGCATCGCCGAGGATGCCGGAGCGGTTGCGGTGATGGCGCTCGAGCGCGTCCCGGCCGACATCCGCGCCCAGGGCGGAGTCGCCCGCATGTCCGACCCGTCGATGATCAGCAGCATCGTCGAAGCGGTGTCTATCCCGGTCATGGCCAAGGTCCGCATCGGCCACTTTGTCGAGGCGCAGATACTCCAGGAACTGGGCGTCGACTTCGTCGACGAATCGGAAGTCCTTACCCCGGCCGACGAGGCCTACCACATCGACAAGCACGCCTTCACGGTCCCTTTCGTCTGCGGTGCCACCAACATCGGGGAGGCGCTGCGCCGCATAGCGGAGGGCGCCAGCATGATCCGCACCAAGGGTGAGGCCGGCACCGGCAACGTCGTGGAAGCGGTGAGGCACGCTCGATCCGTACTGGGCGAGATCAAGCGTATCCAGGCGATGCCTCGTGAAGAGCTGATGACGTACGCCAAGGACAACGGCGCACCCTACGAACTCGTTCTCTACGTACACGAGAACGGCAAGTTGCCGGTCGTGAACTTCGCCGCCGGTGGCGTAGCGACGCCCGCGGATGCTGCGTTGATGATGCAGCTGGGGGTCGAGGGGGTGTTCGTTGGCTCCGGCATCTTCAAGTCAGCAGGCAGCGAGCTCGACGTGAGCAAGAAGCATCAGGCCTGGTTCAAGCGCGCCAACGCCATCGTCAAGGCAGTCACCCATTACAACGACCCGGCGATCCTGGCCGAGGTATCGCGCGACCTGGGCGAGGCCATGGTGGGGATAAACATCGACACTCTGCAGGAGAACGAACTCCTTGCCAGCCGAGGTTGGTAGCGGCCGGCGGTTGTTAGGGTGACGCAACAGCGCAAGAGAATACCTGACAAGCTTCAGCTCAAGCTGTGGCAGACGCTCCTGGTCGTGTTTCTCACGGCGGTGCTGTCGGTCGCTTCGCTGCTCACCGCGTCGGCCCTCAAGTGGGCGGGCGAACTCCCCAGCCTCGAGCCGCTCGACGCGCTCGAGTACACCTCTACGACCCAGGTGTTCTCCCGCGACGGGCGACTGATCGGCGAGATCCTGCCGATCGCCGGCGAGGGCAGGGTAACCACCAACCGTATACCCGTGTCGCTCGAGGACATCTCGCCCGCGGCCATAGCCGCGATCGTGGCCTATGAGGACGACCAATTCTTCGAACATTACGGTTTCGACATCCCGGCCATCCTGCGCGCCACCTACGAGGAGTTCATAGGTGGTGAGGACCGTGGTGGTTCGACTATCACCACCCAGGTCATCAAGAACACGGTTCTGCGGGAGATCCGCAGCGAACGGTCGCTGGAGCGCAAGGTCAAGGAGTTGCTCCTTGCGGTAGAGCTCGAGCGGCGGCTCACGAAGGCAGAGATACTCCAGCGATACGTCAACGTCATCTTCTGGGGCGGCAACGTCTACGGCATCCGCTCTGCCGCCCAGGCGTACTTCGACAAGGAGCCCAGCGAGCTGAGCCTGGCCGAGGGCCTCTACCTTGCGCGCCTGATCCCGGCGCCTAACGAGCGACACGACGAGATTCGCGAGACGCGCGCCTCGATGCGCCAGGTGCTCGACAAGATGGTCGAGCAGGGCATGATCACCGCCGCCCAGGCAGAGATCGCCTGGCGCGAACCACTCGAACCGCGGGGCTGGGAGGTCGAGTACGACGGCGAAGGGAACATCGTCAGCGCCGAGCGCACCGGTGAACGACCCCTCATCCGCACCACGGTCTCATCGGATCTCTCGCCTCACGTGGTGATCGCGGTGCGCAACTGGCTGACCGACCGTTACGGCGAGAACGTGGTATTCGGCTCGGGAGGCTTCAAGGTATACACCACGATCGACTATCAGGCGCAGGTTGCCGCCAACGAGGCCTCGGCCGACGCGGTGGTGCCCCCCGGTGCCCAGCTGGCGATCGTAGGCCTGGAGCCGGACACCGGCCGGATCCTCGCCATGGTGGGGGAGAAGCTGAGCCCCGACGGCGCCTACAGCGAAGAGTTCAACCGCGTGACACAGGCCTACCGGCACCCAGGCTCTTCGTTCAAGCCGGTCGTCTACGCCACCGCGATAGAGCAGGGAGCCATCAACCAGGCCACGGTGCTCGTCGACGAACCAGCTTCCTTCGAGCAGGTCGGCAGGCCGGCCTACGAGCCTCAGAACGCCGACGAAACGTTCGACGGCCCCGCGACCGTCCGTTACCACCTCGACCACTCGAGGAACATCCCGGCCGTCAAGGCGCTCGAGGCTGCTTCGCCGGAGGCGGTAGCCCAGCGAGCCCGGGAGCTGGGCTACGACAACGTCGAACCGTTCTACTCTCTCGCCCTCGGGGCGTTCGGCACGACACCGCTCACTCACGCCGCGGCGATCGCATCGTTCGCGCAGGGAGGCGTCTGGGTCGAGCCGCACCTGATCGAGCGGGTGGAGGACTCGGAGGGGAACGTGCTCTACGAGGCCGACCCTCGCAGGGTAAGGGTCTGGTCCGAGCAGACGGCCTACATCATGCTCGACATGATGCACGGCAACGTGGCCGATCGTGACCGCGGAGGCAGCCTTACCGGCTACTCCTGGCGAGCAGCCGCGGGACCGATGGCAGGCGAGTGGGTTGCCGGCAAGACCGGGACCTCGAACGAAGACCGCGACATCTGGTTCGTCGGGATGACACCGGGCATGGTGGCGGCCGTCTGGATCGGCAACGACGACAACACATCGTTACCCGAAACCATGGCGCTACCCGGCGGCGGTACCGAGATCGTCAACTCTTCGCGGCCGCCAGTGTACGTCTGGCGAGACTTCGTTGCCGACGCCCTCAGTGGCAAGCAGACGGCCGACAGCTTCCCGGTGCCCGACGGCGTCGTGTTCCACGAGTTCGACCTGCGAACCGGGGCGCTGGTCGAGGACAACGGGGTGGTGGGCGCCTTCCGGCCCAGTACCGACCTGAGCGGCCAGTCGTTCGCCGGAGGCATCCAGATCGAGATACCCGTAGACACCCGTACGGGCGAGCGGGCGACGGCTTCGACGCCTCTCGAGTACCTGGAGATCCGTCGGCTCAGTCCTGAAGAGCTCGACCGACTGCTGGCCACCAGTGCCGCTCCGGCGGCCGGGGAAGCGTCCGACGAGGACGACTCCGACGGGTTCGACGCGATACCTCAGTAGGCGGTAGCGCGCTTGCGTACCGGTGCGTTAAAGCGGTGGCATGATGACGCCATGAAGATCGGTGTCCTCGCTCTCCAAGGTGCTTTCCGCGAGCATCGCCTGGCGTTCGAGCGCCTGGGCGCCCAGGTCATCGAGGTGCGCCTTCCCAGGCATCTGGAGGGTCTCTCAGGCGTGGTCATCCCCGGCGGGGAATCGACGACGATGGCCAAGCTGATGAGCAGCTACGGGCTCGACCACGCTTTGCGCGAGTACCACCGGTCGGGCGGCGCTATCTGGGGCACGTGTGCCGGCGCCATAGCCGTAGCGCAGGAGATTTCTGGCCGGCCCGGTCAGCCTACCCTGGGGCTCCTCGACATCACCGTCGAACGCAACGCCTACGGGCGACAGGTGGCGTCTTTCGAAGCCGACCTCGAGATCGAGGGGATGGAAGGAGCATTCCGGGCGGTGTTCATCAGGGCGCCACGCATCGTTCGGGCCGGGCCAGCCGTGGAGGTCCTGGGCGAGCTGGAGGGAGACCCGGTGATGGTCAGGCAGGGCCGAGTGATAGCCGGAGTGTTCCATCCGGAGCTGAGCGGCGACGACCGGGTGCACGAGTACTTCTTGAACCAGGTTGCAGGCCCAGTCCTCGCTGCGGGGTAGGTTTGGGGCGTGATGAACCTATACCATCTGCCCGCAGGGCCGAAGGCTCCGGACCTGATCGATGTCGTGATCGAAGTGCCGATGGGCAGTTCCAACAAGTACGAGTACGACCCGGAGCTGAACGTGTTCAGGCTAGATCGGGTCCTGTACAGCCCGATGCACTACCCGGGCGATTACGGCTTCGTGCCGGGCACTCTAGCCGATGACGGCGACCCTGTCGACGTTCTGGTCCTCATCAACTCCCCTACCTTCCCGGGAGCCGTTCTCACCGTTCGACCGCTCGGCTACCTCGAGATGAGCGACGAGAAGGGGGAGGATCAGAAGCTCCTGGCCGTACCGGCCCACGACCCCCGTTACGACGGGAACCGGCACATCGACACGATCTCGCGCCATCGACTCAGGGAGATCGAGCACTTCTTCAACATCTACAAGGAACTGGAGGGCAAGGAGACCCGCGTCGACGGATGGCGGGGCCTGGACGAGGCGCATGACCTCATCCGCCGTTGCATCGCTCGGTTCCGGGAACGGGTGTCGGAAGCCGTCTGACAGTGGATCGCCGGTCGCCAGGCGTCCGCGGTGCCCAACAGGACTATCCGGGCAGGGCGGAATCGGGTTAGACCCCCAGTCCCACGTTGTTCTTCTCGAGTGCCCGCTCCGCTCGGTAGGAGGAGCGAACGAGCGGCCCCGAGACCACTTCCAGGAAGCCCTTCTCCAGGCCTACTCTGCGCAGCTCGGCGAACTCCTCGGGGGTCACGAACCGCTCCACCGGCAGGTGACTCGGCGTGGGTCGCAGGTACTGGCCGAAGGTGACTATGTCGACTCCGATCTCGCGCAGGTCGTCCATCGTCTCGTGGATCTCGGGTTCCGTCTCTCCCAGCCCGAGCATCAGGCTGGTCTTGGTCAGGACGTCGGGTCGCGACCGTTTGGCGTAGGCGAGCACCGACAGAGTCTGGTCGTAGGAGGCCCTGGGGTCGCGAACCGGATGGGTCAGTCTCCTTACCGTCTCGATGTTCTGGGCGTACACTTCGATGCCGGCGTCGAGGACCGTTTGGACCGCCGAGGTATCACCGGCAAAATCGGGAGTGAGGGCCTCGACCGAGGTCTCCGGATTGACCTCTTTGATCTTACGGATGCAGGCAGCGTAGTGAGATGCTCCACCATCCGGGAGGTCGTCGCGATCGACCGAAGTAAGGACGACATAGCTGAGCCCCATCAGCTTCACCGATTCAGCCGCGAGACGCGGTTCATCGGGATCGAGCCGGCCCCTGGGGTTGCCGGTGTCGACGGCGCAGAAGCGGCAGGCGCGGGTGCAGACCGATCCCATCAGCATGATCGTCGCCGTCCCGGCGTTCCAGCACTCGCCGATGTTCGGGCACATCGCCTCCTCGCACACGGTCGAGAGGCCGTGCGACCGGACGTTCTGCCGCACCTGCGAGTAGCGCCCGCCCGACGGGAGCTTCACCCGCAGCCAGTCCGGCTTGGGCTGGCGCGGTTCGTTCTTAGCGCCCTTGCGCTGGATGCCGTTCTTGATGACCTTGATGTCGTCGACCTTGATCACTGTGCCACCTTCGCTGGGAGGAAAGCCTCCCGCAGCGATTCGATGAGGAGGGGCTTGACCTCGTCGAGTCTCACGTCACGGCCCAGAAGCTTCGAGAGACTGGTCACGCCTTTGTCGGCGAGCCCGCAAGGGACTATGTAGTCGAAGTGCCGCAGATCGGTATGCACGTTGAAGGCGAAGCCGTGGAAGGAGACGTCCTGCTTGATCGCCACCCCGATGGCGACGATCTTCTCGTCGCCCACCCAGACCCCCGCGTAACCGGGACTGCCTTCGCCTTCGATGCCGAAGCGGGCGAGCACCCTGACGAGCGCCGCCTCCAGCACCCGCAGGTACTCCTGGACCTTGCGGCCGACGTGGAAGATCGGATAACCCACCAGTTGACCGGGCCCGTGGTAGGTGACGTCTCCACCGCGCTCGACGTCGAAGAGGTCGAACCCGTGCTCGCGCAGGAACGACTCCTGAGCGAGCAGGTTGTGGCGGCCCCCCTTCCGGCCGAAAGTGATCACCGGCGGATGTTCGACGAGCAGCAGGGTAGGAGGAGCTTTCCCCGTGGCGACCGCCGCGTGCGTCTCGAGTTGCACGTCCCAGGCCTCGCGGTAAGGCATCGAGCCGAGATCGCGAACTACGAAGCGTTCCATGCGCCGAGGATAACAGCGGACCGGCGCCGGCGGCGCCTGGCGTGATGCAGAGTGCACAACGCTCTCCCGGCTACTGGGCCGGGACGATCCTGTAGACAGTCCCCCCGCCATGGTCGGCCACGTACAGTTCCCCCTCGTCATCCTCGCCGAAGGCAGATATCCGCAGGCCGGACTGCAGGAGCGGGATCGAGGACCACTCGTCGTTCGCCCCGTAGGCCCCCCAGATCTGACCGCTGCAGTAGTCGCCGAACAGGTAGGCGCCCTGTAGGCCCGGAATGGCGGTGCCACGGTAGCGGTAGCCTCCCGTCACCGAGCAACCCAGGTCGTGGTCGTACTCGAGCACGGGCAGGACGAGTCCCTCGGTCTCGCACCCCTGCTCCGGTTCGAAGCAGTGCGCTCCCTCCATTACGTCCCAGCCGTAGTTCTGGCCCCCGCCCACGGCGGCGCTCTGGAAGTTGATCTCCTCCCACACGTTCTGGCCGACGTCGGCGATCCAGAGGTCGCCGGTTTCACGGTCGAACGAGAAGCGCCACGGGTTCCGGAGTCCGTAGGCCCAGATCTCGGGCCTAACTCCCGGCTGGTCGACGAAGGGATTGTCGGATGGGACCCCGTACGGCTCGGCGCTGTCGACGTCTATGCGGAGTATGGTCCCGAGAAGGGTTCCGAGGTCCTGGCCGTTGTCGTGCGGATCTCCGCCGGCTCCGCCGTCGCCCAGGGAGATGTAGAGGTATCCGTCGGGCCCGAAGGCGAGTCCACCCCCGTTGTGGTTCGGATAGGGCTGAGGCACCTGGAGGAGGACCCTCCGGCTGTTCGGGTCGGCGAGGTCGGGATCCTCGGTCGAAACCGCGTACTCGGCCACCACGGTGTCACCAGCCGGATCGGTGTAGTCGACGAAGAAGCGGCCATTGTCGGCGTACTCGGGGTGGAAGGCGAGCCCCAGGAGGCCGCGTTCACCGCCGGCGCTCATCTGCCCGCTGATGTCGAGGAACGGCTCGGGGAGCAGTTGCCCGTCGACTGCGATCCGGATCCGGCCGGGCTGCTCGAGCAGGAAGATCCTGCCGCTGCCATCGCCCGGAGCGACGATCGCTGTGGGTGACTGCAGGCCCGTGGCCACCTCCTCCAGGGCGAGCTGCGGGGGTTCGTCGGGCGGTTCTTGAGCAGCGACGTGATCGTGGCCGCAAGCGACCAGGGCTAGCAGGAGTGCGAGCAGGAACGGGCTCTTGGAGCGTGTCATGGCTAAGGGTAGAGCCTGCGCACGGAGGTGTCCAGGTTACGCGGACGGCCTCAGTGGCCGTGCAGGAAGGTGAGCGCTTCGCCGAGGAGGGCAGCGAGGTTCGCGGGGTAGTCGTGGCCCAGGCCGGGCACGACCTCGAGTTGCACGGGCACGCCAGCCTGCTGCAGCAAGCTGTAGGTTGCCTCGATCCCCTTCCTCGCCGGGTCGAGTTCACCGGTGATGAAGACGCCCCGCAGGCCGGCTCCTAGTGCGGCCTCGAGGTGGGGTTCGATCCGCTCGGGTGCGGGCGCGCCAACCAGCGCGATGAAGGCAGTGGACGGTACGGCTCGCTGACAAGCGAACTGGACGGCCATTCGCGCTCCCTGCGAGGCCCCGGCCAGGATCAGCCGACCGGGGTCGTAATGAACTTCTCGTTCGATGAATCCCAGATGCGTGCGCAGTTCAGCGGCAGCTCTCTCGTTCCAGGCGTACGCGTCCGGACCCACCAGTTCGCTCCCCTGGGGCGCGGCCAGCATCATCCCTTTGTCGACGGCCGGTCGCCACCGGTAGAGGCTCTCTTCGGCAGTGCCGCCCATCATATGGAGGGCCATGAGGAGCGGCGGGACAGCGTCGGATGACGCCGCGGGCAACTCGAGCAACAGCTTCGGCTGGATGCGGCCCTTCTCGGCCTCGAGCCGGGTCTCACACTCCGCGACGATCCTCTCGAACGCGGGGTCGCCACGCAGAGGCTCGAGGTCGTCATCGTTCCTCAGGTGGAGCGGGCTCATCCATCCGCCTGAGGAAAGGTAGGCGGAAAGTGTCACCAGCGCAGCCGACGGTCGTCCTGCCCTGCACTCGAGACAGGCAAGCCAGAAGGTGATCCGGGGCAGTTCCGTCGGATGGTCTTCCAAGCCAGAGCGCAACAGTTCGGTCGCCTCGGCGTAGCGCCGCCCCTCGTAAAGGCGGAACAACTCCTGGCGGAGCTCCTGGAACGTAAGGGCCATCGTCTCAAGTGTAGCTACCGTCCTCGTCGAGGAGAGGGAAAGCTGTGCCGCTGCTCTCGAAGATGGCTGCTTCGCGGGGGTAGAGCCAGCGGAAAGCCTGGTCGTTGATCTCCCTCTCCGACAGTCGCGGCCAGCGGTACATCCCCGCCTGGCGCCGCTGACGCTGCGCCTCGAACAGGATAATTGCGGTTGCTACCGAGACGTTGAGAGACTCGACCATGCCCAGCATCGGGATGACGATGTGCTCGTCGGCCCGCGCAGCGGCGAACTGGCTCACCCCCCGTTTCTCGTTCCCGAAGAGGACCGCGGTGGGCCTGGTGTAGTCGACGTCCCGGTAGTCGAGGGCCCTCTCCGAGAAGTGGGCGGCGAGGATCTGCATCCCCCGCTCGCGCAGCTGCTCGAACGCCCCGGCGATCTCCCCGTGAAGCTCCAGGTCGACCCACTTGTGAGCACCGGCGCTGGTCTCGTTGAAGGTCGGCACCCCTCCTGTCGGTGTGACAGCGTGCACCACCCCGATGCCGGCGGCGTCGCACGACCTCAGCATGGCAGAGAGGTTGTGAGGCTTGTAGACGTCCTCGGCGAGGACGGTCAGGTCCGGCTGGCGCTTCTCCAGTACCTCCCTGATGCGCCTGTAGCGAGCCTTTTTCACCTCGGAAGAATACGTCGTGGACGGGCTTCCGTCAAAACGGCCGACGGTCCGCCATTGCTTGACACCACTTCGCTCAGGCACGTATCATTCTCGTTGCGTCCGACCCCCTTACGTGCCGAGGTGGCGGAATTGGTAGACGCGCTAGCTTGAGGGGCTAGTGCCCGTTGAGGGCGTAGGGGTTCAAGTCCCCTCCTCGGCACCACACGAGCCAGCCTATCCGGCTGGCTTTCGTCGTTCCGGGTGCGTCCCTCAACCTGCCGAGGGCAACTGCCGCCTCCTTCTCGTCGCCGGACCCGCCGCTCTGGTAGCCTTCGATGTGCCTGCTGCGACCTTCCCCTTCAAGAGCTACCGACAGGGCCAGCGGGAAGCCATAGAGGCAGCCAGGGAAGCTTTCAGTTCGGGTAAACGGTTCGTAGTCATCGAGGCGCCTACCGGCTCGGGCAAGTCCGCCATAGCCGTCACTCTGGCGAGGGAAGCCAACAGCTCTTATCTGCTCACCGCGCAGAAGATCCTGCAGGACCAGTACGTCAGGGATTTCCCTGACCTCGCCCTCATGAAGGGCCGGTCCAACTACGAGTGTCTCGTGGCTCCCACCCACGCGGCCGCTGCCCCCTGCATCGCGGGGCGGCGCTTCCCCGATTGCGACCGTTGCCCCTACTTCACCGCCAAGGATGAGGCGATCGCCGCCTCGAATACGATCATGAACTACGCCTACTACCTGGCCGAACTCAACTACTCGGGGGGCTTCCCGCCCCGGGAACTGCTCGTGCTCGACGAGGCCCACAACGCCGAGTCCTCACTGATGGGCTTCGTCCAGGTCACGATCTCCGACAGCTCCCTGGCGCGGGTAGGCATCGGGGAGCGCATCCCCTTCGTACAGGACCAGATGGACTACTTCGATTTCGTCGAGGAACTGCTCCCTCGGCTGGTGGGTCGCGCCCGCGAGGTCGACCTCGAGCTGCGCAAGACCGAGTCGGGCAGCGAGATCGAACTGGCCAACCTGCAGACCAAACGGTGGCTCGACAACCAGGGCGCCCGTCTGCGGCTGCTTCTGGAAAGTCTCGATGACGAACTGGTCGACTGGACGGTGGAGCGCCGCCAGGAAGCTGGTGGCCAGAGCCTGACCTTCAAACCGGTACGGGTAGCGAGCTTCGCCGAGCCTCTGCTGTTCGGCTTCGGCGAGCGGGTCCTCATGCTCTCTGCGACCATCCTCGACGCAGCCACCTACCTTTCCTCGCTCGGTATCGACCCCGAGGAAGCGGCTGTCATCCGGGTCGAGTCCGACTTCCCACCCGAGAACCGTCCCGTTCGGGTCAGGCCGACCGCCAAGCTGACGCGGCACCAGCTCGACCGCGACCTGCCCAAGCTCGTTGCCGCGGTCGCGCGAGTGCTCGACGACCACCCGGACGAGAAGGGGGTGATCCACGGCCACTCATACCGGATAAGCCGTCACCTCGCTGCCAACCTGCCCCGGCACCAACGTGCCAGGCTCATCACCCACGACGACGCCGGCGGCCGGGACGCCGCGCTCGAAGCGCACGTCCGCAGCGCGGACCCCACCGTCCTGCTGACTCCCAGCATGACCGAAGGGATCGACTTGGCCGGCGAACTCTCGCGCTGGCAGGTGATCTGCAAGATCCCCTACCCATACCTCGGAGATCCGCAGGTAGCGAGGCGGCGTGACCTCGACCCCTCCTGGTACGACTGGCGGACCTGCCTTACGGTGGTGCAGGCCTACGGGCGTTCGGTCCGGAGTCGCGACGACTTCGCGATCACCTACCTCCTCGATGCCGACTTCCCGTCGTTCCTCAGGCGGCAACGCAACAGGTTGCCCGCCTGGTTCCTCGAGGCCGTCACGGTCGACAGTTGAGCGCGTCGGCGCCCCGGCAACAGCCTCTCCTCGGCTTCCTCCTGATGCTGGGCGCGACGGCCCTGCTTCCGGTGATGGACGGGATGGCCAAGCACCTCAGCCAGAGTTAACCGCTCCTCCAGGTCGTATGGGCGCGCTACTCCTTCCATCTGCTGACGATGCTGCCGCTGCTCCTCTGGCGCTACGGCCCGAGATCACTGTGGCCCAGGCGGCCCCAAGTGCAGCTCCTTCGGGGAGCCCTCCTGCTGGCCGCCACCATGCTCTTCTTCGCGGCGATCTCGCGTATGCCGCTCGCCAACGCGCTGGCGCTCTTCTTCGTATCGCCTCTGGTGGTGACGGCGTTGGCGCCCTTCCTCCTGAAGGAGAGGGTGGGATGGCCCCGCAGGGTCGCGGTGATGGCAGGCTTCGTTGGGGTGTGGATAGTGATGCGGCCCGGAACCGGCGCATTCGAGCTGACCGGCTTGCTGGCGGTCGCCGCCGGCACCGTCCACGGCCTCTACCTCCTGGTCACCCGCAAGCTCTCTGGCAGCGCGCCGCCCCTCGTCACGCTCGCCTATACGGCTCTGGTTGGCGCCGTGGTGATGTCGTTCGTGGCCCTCTTCGTGTGGCAGGCTCCCAGCCTCGCCGACCTCGGCCTGATGGTCCTCATGGGTCTACTGGCCGCGGTCGGGCATCTGCTCGTGATCTGGGCGTTCGACCTGGCCCCGGCTTCTCTGCTGGCACCGGCCGGCTATTTCGAGATCGTCACGGCGACCGTGGTGGGTTTGGTGGTGTTCGGCGACTTCCCGGACGCCTGGACCTGGGTGGGCGTGGCCGTGATCGTGACCAGCGGCGTTGTCATCTCGGTGCGGGAGCAGCGAACCCGAGCCCGCGCGGGTGCGGGATTGCCTACCTGGGAGTGAGAGCTGTCGCAGGGGCGGGGCGCAGCGCAGGCAGGCGAAGAAGACCTCGACCGGGGAGTGACGACAGTTGAACCGGAGGGACCTCAGAAGGCGTCCGCCCGGGCCATGAACGGAGCGCGCCTCCCGCCCAGCGCCGCGATCGCGTCGAGCGCCTCGACGCTGCCGGTCGCCGCACCGTGCTGGAGCGCGGCCCGAGGCGGCATCAGGCCGGTGAGCAGGAGGGGCAGAGTCTCCACGCGTAGCTCTACGTCAGGCGCTCCTGCCTTGGCCTCTATTGCAGTTCCATCCGGACCGGTGCGCACGCTGAAAGTCCCCTCGTTCCACGGGCAGGACGCATCGTGCAGCCTCAGGGTAAAACTCTCCTCGCGATCGCTCGCCAGCGGCCCAAGGGCGGCCGAGAGGTCGACGATCCGGGCCTGCATCGGCCAGCGGGAGCGCGAGTGACGGGTGCGGTGGTCGAGGGCCAGGGGGTCGTCGGCCGGCAGGCTGAGCCGCACCGCGTCCACCTGACCCTGCATGGAGCCGATGAAGGCGAGCAGGTCGCTCCTCCCCCGGGGAGCCCGGTAGGCGTAATCCTCGACCGTCAGCAGGGTGCGTCCCTCGTCACGAGAGAGCGCGAAGAGCAAGTAGGCATCCTCGAACCGGTAGAGGAAGGTAGGGGCCTCGAGCCACCACTCGCTCACCAGTCGCTTCCATGCCTCGCGCGGGTCTTCCCTTCGGGTCAGGCAGAAGTTGTGACCCTTCGCCCAGGCCTCGTAGATGGGCGCCATCTCGGCGAAGCGAGACAGCTCCAGGGGCTCCGCCGCCGGAGGCTGACCGCTGTAGAGGTAGTCGATCGGTAACTCCAGGTCGACCGAGGAGGGCACCGATTGCCAGCCCAACCGGCTGTAGAAGCGCGGGTCGAACGGGTACTCCAGGCACCAGCCCACCCCATCTTCGTGCAACTCTTTCAGGCCAGCGAGCAGCAGGTTGCGGATATGCCCGCGGCGGCGGTACTGAGGGGCCGAAGCTACGCCGGCCAGCCCTCCCATCGGGACTTCGGTGCCCGCCAGGTACATGGTCATCGGATAGACGGTGATCACGCAGGCGATCCGGGCGTTGACGAACATCGCGCGGCTGTACGGCAACCGCTTCGCCATTATCTCCCGGTAGGTCTGCTCGTCCAGCTCCCACGGCGGGAAGGAGACCGACCGCACCTCGAGGAAGAGGTCGAGATCGTCCCGACCCAGATCGCGGATCTCGCTCATCTCAATCGTGGTCGAACGGCAGGTGCATGGGCCGCTCGACGTTGGTCCTCAGGACCATCGTCGTCTCGGTCCGCTCGACGCCTTCGAGCATGAATAGCCGATCGAGGAAGCCGTCGAGAGCCTGGGTGTTGGGCACCCGCACTTTGGCGATGTAGGCGTAGTTCCCGGCCACGGCGTGCAGCTCTTCGATCTCCGGAAGGCCAAGGAGCCTCTCCACCAGATGAGCGGCCGGCTTCCTGGGCTGAGGCGCTATCGCTACGAACGCGCAGATCCCCAGGCCCAACCGGTCGGCATCGAGCACCGCCCGATACCCCTGGATCACACCGGCCTGTTCGAGCTTCCTCACCCGCTCGCCCACGGCGGGTGCCGAGAGGCCGACGGCCTTCGCCAGGGCGGCGTGGGATGCGCGGCCGTCTTCGCGGAGGATCTGCAGGATCTGACGGTCGACTGCGTCGAAGTTCATGGCTCCGCAAAGAGTACCACTCAGGTGATGACCGAAAGACCGATGCAGCCGAGCTTCCCGACCCGGTGCCAGCGTGCTGCTGGTAACCTACGCCGATGCATGCCCTCTTCATCGGCGACGTCTTCGGCAAACCCGGTCTCGAGGTGACGGCCGCCTACCTGGAGAGGTTCGGTGATCGTTACGACTTCGTCGTCGCCAACGGCGAGAACGCGGCCGGCGGTTACGGCATCACCCGTAAGCACTTCGAGCAACTTCGCGAGATGGGGATCGACGTCGTGACCCTGGGCAACCACACCTGGGATCAGGCAGAGGTCGTCGAACTGCTCGAGGAGACGCCTCGGCTGCTTCGTCCTCTCAACTACCCGCCGGGGACGCCCGGCCTCGGGCACGCCAGCTTCGTCGCCCGAGGCGGAGAGCGGGTGACGGTCGCACAGGCGATGGGCAGGGTCTACATGGATGCCCTCGACGATCCGTTCCGCGCGCTCGACAGCGTGGTCGAAGGTGTGACGCCGGGCGAAGCACTGATCGTCGATTTCCACGCCGAAGCGACCTCCGAGAAGAAGGTGATGGGTTTTCACCTGGCGGGCCGCGCGAGCGCCGTCGTGGGCACTCACACGCACGTTCAGACGGCCGACGAGACGATCGCCGACGGAACCGCTTACATCACCGACGTCGGGATGTCGGGCGTGCAGTTCTCCTCGCTGGGGATGAACTTCGAAGAGGTCCACTACCGCTTCGTCACCAAGATGCCCCGGCGATTCAGGCCTGCCGACCGGCCAGGTACCCTCTGTGCCGTCTCAATCGAGATCAGGGGCGGTCGGGCGAAGAGGATCGAGCGGATCCAGTGGCAGGCGGATGGGCCGGAGTAGGGGAGAGCGGGGGTAGAATCCGCCGATGGGCGACCAGTTGACCAAGCGGCAGACGACCGGGGAAGCGTCAGGACGCGAAGAGGCGTTCGCACGGCTGAGGGCCGATGTAGACTTCCTCGCCAGCACCCTGGGCAACGTGATACGGGAGCTCGAGGGCCCGGAGCTCTTCGAGCTGGTGGAAAGGGTACGGCTTCTCACCAAGCGACTCAGGGGCGATCCCCGGCCCGAGCTACAGCGCGAGCTGAAGGAGTTGCTCGAAGGCCTCTCGCTCGAGCGAGCCGACCGGGTGCTGCGGGCGTTCACGGTCTACTTCCAGCTGATAAACCTCGCCGAGGAGATCCACCGGGTGAGGGTCAACAGGCTCCGGGAGGGCAGTTCGACCCTGGAAGCGCCGCGCAGCGAGTCGGTGGCAGCGGCGGTGAAGTCCCTGCGGGACCAGGGCTGGTCGCGAGGTGAGGTCCGGCGCTTCATCGAGGAGCTCGACATCGAGCTCACCATGACCGCGCATCCGACCGAGGTGAAGCGCTACACCATCAGGCTCAAGCTGGAGCGGATCGCGTCGGCCATGCGCAGGCTGTCCGAGCACGACCTCTCGCCGCGGCAACGGAGCGACCTGGAGGACGAGATCCACGCCGAGGTCGCCACCCTGTGGCAGACCAGGGAGCTCTTCTCGGTAAAGCCGACGGTGATAGACGAGGTCAAGAGCGCCCTCTACTACTTCCGGCAGTCGCTCCTGGACGCCGTTCCCCAGCTGATGCTCGACATGGAGGGAGCGCTCGAGAGTTACTTCGGCCGGGGTGGAGAGGATGGAGCGGGCGAAGCTCCGCGCGACGTGGCCGAGGAGCCGTTGCCGCCGGTGATCCGCTTCCGCTCCTGGATCGGGGGCGACCGGGACGGCAACCCGTTCGTCGAGCCGGACACCACCCGGGAGGCGTTCAGACTGCAGTCCGAGGTCGCCGTCGAGCGTCTGCTGCGCGATGTCGATGGGCTGGTGCAGCGGCTCTCGCAGTGGGAGAAGCGGGTGCCGCTCACACCGGAGTTCCGCGAAGACCTGGAGCGCCTCAACGAACTGCACGGTCTGCCCGACCGTTTCGCCGGCGAGCCGTTCCGCCAGAAGCTCTTCCACATCCATGCCTTCCTGCGCGCGGAAGCGCAGAGGGCCCCCGACGACGACCGCGGCGCCGCCTACCCTGGCGGCATCGAAGCGTTCGAAGCCGACCTGCGACTCATCGAGGAAACTCTGGCGCAGGGCCCCGGACAGCGAGTCGTTCGAGCTTTCGTCAGGCCCACCCGTTACCGGGCGGCTGCCTTCGGCTTCCACCTGGCCGCGATCGACCTGCGCGAGCACTCACGCGTACACGAGACCGCGGTTGCCGACCTGCTGCGTTACGGCGGCGTCACCGAGGAGTACGAACGGTTGCCCGAAACGGCGCGCGTGCGGCTGCTGGCGAACGAGATCGCCGACCGCAGACCCCTCGCCCCCGAGGGCGCCGAACTGGCAGAGGAGACGGAGAAGGCGCTGGCGTTCCTGCGGGCGATGCGCGGCGCCCGGCGTCGCTTCGGCGAGCCCGCCGTGGGCAGCTACATCGTTTCCATGACCGAAGGCGTCAGCGACGTGCTCGAGGTACTCATCCTCGCCAAGCAGGCGGGATTCCTCGACATCGACGCGACTCCACTGTTCGAGACCGGCGACGACCTCAAGCGGGCGCCGCAAGTCCTGGAGGAGCTCTTCTCCCTGCCCGGCTATCGCCGGCACGTGGAGGCCAGGGGCATCCAGGAGGTGATGATCGGCTACTCCGACTCGAACAAGGACGCCGGCTTCCTGGCCGCCAACTGGGCGCTCTACGAGGCTCAGGAGGGGATAGCCCGAGTCTGCCGCGAGGCGGGCATCAAGCTGAGGCTGTTCCACGGCCGCGGCACCTCGATAGGGCGTGGCGGAGGTCCCAGCGGTCAGGCGATCCTGGCCCAACCCCCCGGCTCGCTGGGCGGGCGTATGCGCATCACCGAACAGGGTGAGGCGCTAAGCGACCGGTATACCGACCCGGATCTCGCTCACCGCCACCTGGAGCAGGTCGCTTACGCCTTCATCCTCTCCTCCGCCCGGGACGCCCGTTCGCTGGAGGAGTTGCCGGACCGCTTCCGCGAGGCCGCCGGCCGCGCGGCCGATCAGGCGCGTCTCAAGTACCGGGAACTGCTGGAAGCCCCGGGCTTCCTCGACTTCTATCACCAGGTGACGCCGATCGGCGAGATCAGCCGGCTGCAGATAGGGTCGCGGCCGGCTCATCGCAAGGGGGGCAGATCGCTCTCGAACCTGCGCGCCATCCCCTGGGTCTTCTCCTGGACCCAGTGCCGCGCTAACCTGCCGGGATGGTTCGGGCTGGGTAGCGGGCTGAGCGTGCTCGAGGCGGAGGAGCTCCGCAGCATGTACCGGGAGTGGCCCTTCTTCAGGACCATCCTCGACTTCGCCCAGATGAGCCTCGCCAAGGCCGACATGGGCATCTTCCAGAGCTACCTCGAGCTGGTCGAGCCGGAGCTGAGGGAGCGCTTCTGGCCTCTCATCGAGCGTGAGCACCGGCTCTCGGTCGAGCTGGTCGAGCTGGCTACCGGCTCGCCGCTGCTCGAGCACGACCTGACCCTCGCCCGGGCGATCGAGCTGCGCAACCCGTATGTGGATCCGATTTCACATCTGCAGGTCGAACTGCTCAAGCGTCTGCGCAACGGAGGGGACGAGCAGGGCCGTGAGGAGCTCGAGTACGCCATGCTCGTCACGCTCATCGGGATCTCGGCTGGCCTGCGCAACACCGGCTGAACCGCTTCCGGCGTTAGCATTGAGCGTGCATCCTCTCATCTGGTACGAAGGAATCGTTCGATACCATGGGCTGATATCGGTGAGGAGCTGACGTGGAACTACTGTTGAGCGGCGGCATCGTCCTGGTCGCCATACTTCTCGTTTCTCTCTACGCCCTCTACCTGTTCCTCGAGCGCTTCCTGAAGCTGTCGAAGGAGAGGGTGGAGGCCGACGCCCTGATGAACAAGGTCAACGCCGCCATCCGCGACCGCGACCTCGATCTGGCTCTGGCCGCCTGCGAACGCCACGGTGGGCCTGTAGCCAGGGTGATCCAGTCTGCCCTGCGGAGCCTCCCGTACGGCCGTGACGCGGTGGCAGCGGCCTTCCAGGAGGCGACGCTGCAGGAAGAGCAGCGGCTCTCCAGGGGCATCCGGCCGCTCTCTACGATCGCTCAGATCGCCCCGCTGCTGGGCCTGCTGGGCACCGTCACAGGCATGATCATCGCCTTCGGCGAGATCTCACAGCAGGGGACCGGCAACCCCGCCGCACTGGCCGACGGCATCGGCCAGGCGCTGGTCACGACCGCGGCCGGCCTAATCGTGGCCATACCCTCGCTCATCGGCGTCAACTACCTCGCCAGCCGGGTCGACAGCATCATGCTCGAGATCGAACGGCGGCGCGAGGAGCTGATGGGGAACATCGTCCAGGTGGTGAAGGGCCGGCGCGACGAGAAGCGAGACGAGAAGAGGAGCGAGCCCAGCTACGACCCGCTGCCCTCCGAAGCATGAGACGACAGACCCGCTACTACAACCGTCAGCCCACCCTCCTCGACCTGACGCCGATGGTCGACGTGGTGTTCCTGCTGATCATCTTCTTCATGGTGTCGACGACCTTCATCACCTTGGAGTCGGGCCTGCCGGTGGACCTGCCGCAAGCCCAGAGCGCGACGGCTCAGTCGAGCGAGGTTCCCACGGTTACCGTCAACAGCGAGGGGGCGATCTTCGTCGCCGGCTCGCAGGTTCAACAGGCAGACCTGGCTGCCGCCCTCCGTACGCGGCTCGAGGCGAGTGGTCAGGGCACGGTCGTATTGCGGGCCGACCAGTCCGTTCCGCACGGCCTCATCGTGCGAGTGATGGACCTCATCAGGCAGGCGGGAGCGCAGCGCATCTCCATCGCCACGGGTGGCTGAGTGGAGAGCTTCCGGAGCGGTCTGAGGAGTTTCTGGGAGGACGCCGACCGGCGCAGAGCAGGGATGCTCTCGCTGGCGGCACACCTGTGCGTCCTCCTGCTCTTCGTCCTCTGGTTGTCGCAGCCCAAAGAGGTACCGCTCCCCGAGTTCATCGTCATCGAGCTGGGTACTCCCGCCCCTTCCGAGCAGGTGAGCGAAGCGGCCGCCAACGAGGAGGCGGCGCCAACCGCCCCGCTGCCCCGGGTGGCGGAGCAGCAGAGCGGTGAACCCCAGGCGAGGTCAGCCGAGCAGGTCGAGTCGGTAGCCCCGGAACCGGAGGAGGTGACGCGGCAACCCCAGCCGGCGCCGCCACAACCCGCGCCACCACAGGTAGCCGAGGAAGAGTCTCGGGCTCGACCCTCGGTTGCCGCCACACCCACCCCGGCGCCTGCCGAGGAGGTGGCGCAGAGCGACGAACCGCCGGTCGCGCCGGTACCCCAGGTGCGTGCCCCTGCTCCGCAGCCGGCGACCGACCTGCCGGTGGCAACGGCCGCCACGGTCCTGCCGGAGATAGACGAGGTCGATCTCGAGCCGCGGCCGGCCGAACAGGCGATCCGCATCCCGCAGCCCGCTGCGACGGTGGAGGTGCCTGAGGCGCTGACGGTGGCCGTGACCCCGTCGGTCCGGGTGGCTGCGCCCGAGGAGATTCCGAGTCCCGACGCCACCGCGAACGTCGCGCCGCCTCGGGCGATACCCGCTCCCAACGCAAGCGCTCAGGTGGCGGCGGCGCAGGCAGTTCCCATGCCGGGTGCGAGGGCAGAGGTTGCTCAGGCCGTACCGGTGCCGCAGCCAGGCGCCACAGCCCAGGTTGCTGCCGCCGTACCCGTGCCGCGACCGCAGGCGACCGCCAGCGTGGCAGCGCCCACCGCCCTGCCGACTCCGCAGGTATCGGCGAGTGTGGCGGCAGCGGCGCCCGTGCCGCTACTTGGGGTGGAGGCCGAGGTAGCGCAGGCCACGACCATCCCCACGCCGGGCGCCCAGGCTCAGGTACCTACTGCGCGGCCGGTGACCGTGGCAGCGCAGGTCGTGGTGGACAGGCCGAGGGACATACCGGCGCCGACAGTGAGCGCTCAGGTGACGGCCCCTCTGCCGGCACTGGGCGCCGCGATGGCCGGTGCTGCCCCTGCCGGTGCCGCTCAGAACCCCAGCAACCGGATAGATGAGCGACAGGCGGGAGGGAACTCCGATCGGCCGGCGCAGGTGAACCCCGATGAAGGTGCGCTCGCCGGCAACCTTGGTAGGGCAGCCGTCGCCGCCCCCGGTGCCGGCGATGGAGCGACCGCATTGCGGCCCGAGGTGCCGTTCCGCGACAGTCGCCTGAGACCCCTCGCCGTACTGCTCGACAACTTCCGCGGCTACCCTCAGGCCGGCCTGGCCGAGGCTACCGCGATCGCAGAGATGCCGGTCGAGGGCGGCCTCACCCGACTCATGGCGATCTACGACCAGGTCGATCCGGAGCGGGTCGGGCCGATCCGCAGCGCCCGCGACTACTTCGTCGACCTCGCCCGCCGGTTCGACGGCATCCTCGTCCACGACGGCGGCTCCCCGGCGGCTCTCGCCGCGATCGATCGGGGCAGGCTGCCGACCCTGAACGCCTACAGGTTCGGCGAGCTCTTCTCCAGGGGCCAGGGCAGAGAGGCGCCCTACAACCTCTATTCGAGCGGGAACTCCCTGCGCGACGCGATCAACCGGTTGAGTCTCGGCCAGTCGCTCGAGATGCGGGGAGTGGTGCCCCGGCCGCCCGAGGAGGCGCCGGAAGCCGAGGCGGTCGAGGTCAGTTTCGGCGCCAACTACAGCAGCGGATTCGCGTATATCAGGGAGCTGGACATCTACCGTTGGGTGCGCAACGGCGATCCCGCTGTCGATGCCAGCGGCAGGCCGGTCTTCGTGGACGCTGTTCTGCTGGCTCGGATCGACGCCCGCCCGATTCCGGATGACCCGGCGGGACGGCTCTATATACCGTTGCGGGGGGGCGAAGCGACACTCTACCTGCGCGGCAAGGCGATCCCGGGACGGTGGCAGCCTGCGCCGCAAGAGGGGGAGGGGATACTCTTCGTCAGCGATGACGGCGAACAGATGGACCTGGCGCCGTTCCGGACCTGGATGCTCTTCGCTCCCGGATTCGCGCAGGTGGCCAGCCGCTAGCCCCGTCCCCTAGGAGCCGCCCGCCTGGCGGCTCACGATCTCGTCGAAGAAGAGCCCGCGCATCTTGAGGCGGTAATTCGTTGGGGTCGTGTCTATCTCGAGGAAGCAGTACTCCTCGCCGTGACCGTTGGTGTCGAGCAGGATCACACGGCCCTTGGAGGTGAGGTTGACGCCGCCGCGAACGGGTGTGTGCCCGTACACGCCCAACCTGTAGTCGGTGCCCTCGAGCCAGTCGCGCTCCTCGTAGATCCAGCGCCGGCGGTTCTCCAGGTAGAACTCGGTGTCGAACGTGTTGTGCTCCGGCAGAGGCCCGACGTGCGCGAAGTGGAGGTCCTCTAGAACGAGCTCGTGGGGCCAGGAACTCATCCACTCCCTGAGGTCGGCAGGCAGTTCGCCCCCGTGCGCCTCCTTCCACTCCAGGTGGGTGACGTCGTCGGTGCGCAGCGGTCCCTGCTCGGGGTGTGCCGCGTTGTGATCGTGGTTGCCCATCAGGATGGTCATGCGTCCCTCCGGGAGTGTCTCCTGGAACTCCTTCACCCGGTAGAGGAAACGCTCCTGGGCAGCCTCGGCCTTGCGCAGGTGACGCGGGTTGTACTCGTCGTAGCGTCTTACGTCGGCCAGGATCCCGTACTGCTCCCTGCTCTTGGCGTGGGCGAGGTCTCCCAGCAACACCAGCCGTGTCTGATCGTCCTCGAGGAGTCTCGCGCTCGGCTCGCCCTCCTCGTCGGCGATGCCCGCCTCGAGCAGGATGCGCCAGAACTTCTCGGCTTGGGCGTGGATGTCTCCGACGATGACCAGGTGCACGAGTGCCTTCCGTCAGCGGGCAGCTAGGGGCAGCGGGACGTGCGTAGTGGCCCGTCCGCTTCGCCTGAGGCGCTGCTCAGCGTCGCGCCTGGGTCTGGAGGATCGGGAGGGGATCGACGGGCGTGCCGTTGACCCTGATCTCGAAGTGTAGGTGTGAACCGGTGCTGCGCCCGGTGCTGCCGACCGTTGCGATGACCTGACCCGCCGTGACCACATCGCCCACGTTAACAGTCAGCATCGAGGCGTGAGCGTAGTAGTACTCGGTTCCCTCGTTCTCGATCACGACCAGGTAGCCGTAGCCGCCCTGCCAGCCGGCGAAGGTGACGACGCCCGGCACTGCCGCCCGTATTAGGTCGCCGCTCTCTCCGTCGATGTCCAGACCGTAATGCATGTTTGTTCCGCCGATCCGCAACCTGCGGTATCCGAAGCGGGAGGTGATCTCCCCGGTCAGGGGCCAGAGCATCCCGGCCGTCAGCGCCGCCGGGGGAAGCTCGCGAGCCGCTCTGACGAGCTCGCTGCCGGGCACGATCTTCAGTCGCTGGCCGACCCTGATGGTGGTGCTGCCCAACTCGTTCGCGGCCATCAACGCCGAAACGGTGGTGTTGTGGCGACGAGCGATGGCCGAGAGGCTGTCCCCGGGAGCCACGGTGATTATGGGTGCGACGGCACCGCCCTGGTCCTGATGGCCGCCGCCGTAACGGCCGGGCACGGTGAGGGTCGTACCGGGCCGGAGGACCGCGCTAGCCATGATCCCGTTTGCCGAAGCCAGCGCGTCCACCGTCACGTCGTTCTCTCGTGCTATCGCCCAGAGGGTGTCACCCGGAGAGACGGTAACCTCCAGCGGGACCAGGTCCGCGTCGGTTGCCACGATGCTAAGCGTCTGACCGGGCCGGATGACGGTACCGTCGAGGTCGTTGTAGGCGATGAGCCGGTCGACCGTGGTGTCGAAGGCGGTAGCGATCTCATAGAGCGTGTCGCCCGCTTTCACCGTGTAGCTCGACGGGGCCGGGTCGGCTCCCCCTGGCAGAGCGAGCGTCATGCCGGGCTGCAGGTCGTTCCCTACCAGACCGTTGGCGGCCTTGAGATCCTCCACCGTGGTGCCGTGACGTCTGGCGAGATCCCAAAGGGTGTCACCAGGCTTGACCGTGATCTCCTGCGCGCTTGCCCAGGCGAGGATGACGAGAAGGAGGACGACGTGAAGAAAGCGGCGCTGGACGGGCATTGTGCGACAGTTTAACAGCAAATGAGAAGTATGGAATTTGAGAAACATTACGATTTGGGTCCTGACGCACATTCGGCTCATATCGCACTTCCGGTTCGAGCGGATTCCGTTTCCCGAGGGAATTGAGAGTAGCGTCACAATGAGAGGGCCGTTGTGACGAATGCCCCTGTCGCATTAGTGCAATAGCTTCAGGAGGGCAGGATGCGCGTTCCGCCTTTGCCTTGCAGCGCCTCGCCCAGACCGTCAGGGGTCCGGCCGTCTGCGATCACTGCCCAGGTCGCACCGAGTTCGAGCGCGGTGAGCGCTGCTTCCACCTTGGGTATCATCCCGCCCGAGATGGCGCCGTCCTCGATCCGTTCTTCGACCTGCTCGCGGGTGAGGGACTCGAGGCGGGAGTCGGGTGCGGCCGGGTCCTCCAGTACGCCAGGGACGTTGGTGAGGAAGACGACGGGTACCCCCAGGCTTCCCGCCACGCTGCCCGCCACCTCGTCGGCGTTCACGTTGAGCAGTTCGCCTTCCCCGCCGAGCGCCAGGCAGGCGATGACCGGAGTTACGCCGATGCCCAGGAGTCCCTTCAACAGAGGGGCGTTGACGCCTGTCATCGTGCCCACGAGGCCCAGCTGCGGGTCGAAGGTTCGGGCCCGCAGGAGTCCTGCGTCACGTCCCGAGAGGGAGATGGCGGTACCGATCTCCTGGGCCAGCCGCTTACCGAGCAGTGTGAGTGCCCGCTCGATCGGCCCGATCGCCTGTGCCGAGGTCACCCTCAGGCCGCGCACGAACTCTGCGGCGATGCCCTCCCGCTGCAGCTCCGCGTCGATGAACGGCCCTCCGCCGTGCACCACGATGGGCTCGCGGCCCGACCTGGCGGCCCCGCTAATCGTTCGCGCCACCTCGAGGCGTACCAGGTCATCCGTCATCGCGTTGCCGCCATACTTGATCACAATCGGCATGGGTGAGTCTACCCGACCCCCGGCGCAGCGACTTCCTCCCTCCGGGACCGCGATTCCCTCTGTTATGGTGAGGCCAGGCCCCGCTTGGAGGGCCGGCGGAGAGAGGTCCGATGGATAGGCTGGAGTTCGGTACAGACGGGTGGCGAGACGTGATCGCCGACCGGTTCACCTATCGGAACGTCGCTCGCTGTGCCCAGGCGTACGCCGATCATCTCGCCGCGACCGGCGGCGAAAGTGTCGTCGTAGGGTTCGACACCCGCTTCGGTGGCGAGCATTTCGCCAGGCTGGCGGCAGAGGTGCTGGCCGCCAACGGTCTCACCGCTCTGCTGTCGACCACCTTCGTTCCCACTCCGGCACTGTCGTTCGCAGTCCGTCATTTCGGAGCGGCCGGTGGGGTAATGCTGACTGCCTCCCACAATCCGCCGCAATACAACGGACTCAAACTAAAGGGAGCCTATGGCGGCACCGCCACCGATGACATCTACCGGGACGTGGCGGCCCGCGTCGCCGATGTCGACGAGAGCAGGGTGCGTCGCAGCGGCGGCAGCGGGCGTATCGAGCCGGTCGACCTCAGGCCCGCCTACTTCGAACAGCTCGCAGGCCTGGTCGATCTCGGGTTGCTTCGGGGTCTGCGGGGCAAGCTGGTCCACGATTCGATGGGAGGGGCAGCGGGCGGCTGGCTCAGCGGCTTCGTCCGTTTCGCCGACCTGCCCCTGGAGGTGGAACCGCTCCGCAAGCGGCCCGACCCCCTCTTCCACGGCGTGAATCCCGAGCCCCTCCCGCCCAACCTGGCGCCGGCCATCGCACGTGCCCGTGAGGAGAAGGACCTGCTCTTCGTCGCTGCCACCGACGGGGACGGCGACAGGCTTGGGGTCGTGCTCCCGGGGGGCCACTTCTTCAACAGCCACCAGATCTTCGCCGTGCTCCTGGATCTGATGCAGCAGCGCGGAGAGGTGGGGACGGTGGTGAAGACCTTCACCGTTTCGCGCCTGATCGAGCGCCTCGCCCGGCGCCGGGGGCTCGACGTCATCGAGACGCCGGTAGGGTTCAAGCACATAGTGGAACGGATGCTCGAAGGCGATGTGCTGGTAGGTGGGGAGGAATCGGGCGGTATCGGTGTGGCCGGACACATCCCCGAGCGTGACGGCATCGCCAACACCCTGCTGCTGCTGGAAGCGCTGGTCCGCAGCGGCGATACGTTGGCGCAACGTTTCGCTGAGCTCGAGAAGGAGGCGCAGTGGCTACACGCCTACGACCGCGCCGACCTGCGGCTCGAGGAACGGCGAGTCACAGAGGCGGTGATGGCCGCTCTATCCGATCCGCCCGCGACCATCGCAGGGCGACCGCTGGTTTCCGTGGAGAGACGTGACGGAGTGAAGTTGAATCTCGGCGAGGACGCCTGGTTGCTGGTCCGTGCGTCCGGGACCGAACCGTTGCTCCGCGTCTACGCCGAGGCGCCCTCGCCGCGAGAGGTGCAGCGGCTGCTCCAGGAGGCGAAGTCTTTCCTCGCCTCCATCCCCGCCTGAGCGGCTCTCAGACCGTGATCAGGTGCCGCGGCGACTTCGACAGCTGCTCGTGGCCGTCCTCCGTGATCACGACCAGCTCCTCGATCCTGACGCCTCCCTTGCCGGGAACGTAGACGCCCGGTTCGATGGTGACTGCCATGCCGGGGCGCAGTGTGTCCGCAGAATTCCGGGACACCTGGGGGCCTTCATGGATGTCGAGTCCGACACCGTGGCCCAGGCTGTGTGCGAACTGCTGTTCGAGTCCGTGGCGCGCCAACGCCCGTCTCGCCAGACCGTCCAGATCGGCACCTGCACGACCGGGTCCGGTTGCCGCCAGCGACTCCTCGAGCGCCTCGAGGACGGCCTCGTACATCGCCCGTAACTCAGCGTCTATTTTGCCGATCGCGACGGCACGGGTCATGTCGGCGTGGTAGCCGTCGACGGTGGCGCCGAAGTCGAGGGTCACCAGGTCTCCAGTTTCCAGCTTCTTGGCCGATGCGACGCCGTGCGGCATGGCCGACCGGTAACCGGAAGCGACGACGATGTCGAACGACTTCGCCTCGGCGCCCTGCGAACGCATCAGTCGTTCCAGCTCCAGGGCGACGTCCACCTCGCTCATCCCCGGTTCGAGGACGGTGAGGATGTGATCGAAGGCGGCGTCGGTGAGACGCGCCGCCTCGCGCAGAGCGTCGATCTCGGAGGGTCGTTTCACCATCCTCCGGTCCCTGAGGAGGGACCTCAGCGGTACCGGTTCCGTGGCAAGGAGCTTGCGCAGGTCCTCGTATGAGGCGACGCTCAGGTCGTCGGCCTCGAACCCCAGCCTGCCCTCGCCCACCCGTTCGGCCACCCAGGGCAGCCAGTCGCGGCGGATCTCCCGGGGGAGCAGCGTCTCCTCGGCCGCCTGCGCCGTGTACCGGGCATCGGTGAGGAGCCAGGAGCCCTCTTTTCCGATGAACACGCGACCATCCTTAGGGGTCGCGAACCCCGAGAGGTAGCGAACGTTGGCAGGGGAGGTGACGATGAGAGCGTCCAACCCATGCTCGTCGAGGAGGGTCGGAAGTTCTTCGGGTGCTAACGGCATGTCGGTTCCCTCACGATGCGGCCTGGTAGATGGCGAGCAGGTCGTCGACCTCCAGCGACGCGCCGCCGATGAGGCCACCGTCGATGTCCTCCTGTGCCAGCAGCTCGGCGGCGTTGGCCGGTTTCATCGAGCCTCCGTAGAGCACGCGGATGCCGCTGGCGAGTTGCGGGTAGAGCCGTTCGAGCGCGCCCCTTACCGTGCGCGACATCTGCTGGGCGTCGGCGGCGGTGGCCGTGCGCCCCGTGCCTATCGCCCAGACCGGCTCGTAGGCGACGACCAGTTGGTTGGCATCGATCAGCTCGAGACCGGCCAACGCTCCCTCCATCTGCCGCAGGACCACGCCCTCCGCCTCGCCGGCGTCGCGCTCTCTCTCGGTCTCACCCACGCACAGGATCGGCACGAGTTCGTTCCTCTGCGCCGCCCTCAGTTTGGCGGCAACCAGCTCGTCGTCCTCGTGATGGTAGGCCCGTCGCTCGGAGTGCCCTACGATGACGTAACGAGCGCCGGCGTCGCGCAGCATCGCTCCCGACACCTCGCCAGTGTAGGCGCCCTGGTCGTGAGCGCTCAGGTCCTGCGCCCCGAGCTCGACCGGGCCATCCGATTTCAGCCTCGACATCGGCGCGAGGTGTGTCGCGGGAACGTTCAGCAGAAGCTGAGCCTCACCTGCCGCCCCCCCTAGGGAGGCGAGCAGTTCTTCCAACCAGCCTGTTGCTTCGCTGGGCAGCTTGTTCATCTTCCAGTTGCCGGCGATGAGTGGTCGTCTCATGAGCCCAAGCTTTACACTTTCCGGTTCCGCAGGTCACCCCTGGTGCCCGGTGAGGTCGGAAGCGAGTGTCGAGACAGTAACGGCCCGTACCCGAACCCCGGGTTCAGGCGCCGGCATGAGGCGACCAGCCGCAGTGGATCGAGGAACGACCGAGCGAGCGATCGCACGGCCATGCAGAAGGCGGGCCGGAACTGGCCCGACCCGCCCTGAACTCACACGCGGAAGGGGCTAGGCGCGCGCCGGGGCGTCGGCACCCTCCCGCTGACGGCGGTTTCGTTTCGGGTTCTTGCCCGACTTCTCGAGCGCCTTGAGCCCGCCTACCAGCGCGTTGTCCAGCACATCGTCGAGGTCGTCGACGGCGTGGAAGGTGAGGCTCTTCTTCAGGTAGCCGGCGATCTCCTTCATGTCGGACGTGTTCTTGTTCGGGTAGATGATGTGCTTGATGCCAGCACGCTTGGCGCCAAGGATTTTCTCCTTGAGGCCACCGATCGGCAGCACCCGGCCGCGCAGGGTGACCTCGCCGGTCATTGCCACATCCTTGCGGACGGGAATCCCCGTTAGCGCGGAGATGAGCGAGGTAGCGAGCGCGGTGCCCGCCGAAGGGCCCTCCTTGGGCGTGGCTCCAGCAGGCACGTGGACGTGGATCTCGTAGTCGTCGAGCAGGTACTGCGGGATCCCGAAACGCTCGGCGTTGCTCTTGGTGTAAGTGAGGGCGGCTCGCGCCGACTCCTTCATCACGTCGCCGAGCTGGCCGGTGAGCACCAGCCCGCCCTTGCCGGGAGTTATGGAGGTCTCGACGAAGAGGATGTCTCCGCCCACCGGCGTGAAGTACATCCCGGTGGCGACCCCCACGAGGTTCTCCTCGGCCTCGCTCTCGGGCGTGAACCGCTCGGACCCGAGGTAGCTCTCCAGGCTCCTTTCGCCGATGCGAACGCGTTTGGCTTCGCCTTCGGCTATGCGCCTGGCTGCCTTGCGGGCGACGGTGCCGATCGTCCGTTCGAGATTGCGGACGCCGGCCTCACGGGTGTAGGAGGTGATGAGCTTCGAGAGTGCAGCGTCGCTGAAGTTGATCTGGTTCGGCTTGAGACCGTTCTCATCGACCTGTCGGGGAACCAGGTAGCGCTTGGCGATCTCCAGCTTCTCCTGCTCGATGTAGGAGGAGAACTCGATCGTCTCCATCCGGTCCATCAGCGCCTCGGGGATCTGCTGGGCGTAGTTGGCGGTCGCGACGAAGAGCACCTCGGAGAGGTCGAACGGTACCCCCAGGTAGTGGTCCACGAACGAGTTGTTCTGAGCCGGGTCGAGCACTTCGAGCAGCGCCGATGAGGGGTCGCCCTGGTAGGAGATGCCGAGCTTGTCCACCTCGTCCAGGAGGAAAACCGGGTTCTTGGTGCCGGCCTGGCGGATGCCCTGGATGATGCGGCCGGGCATCGAGCCGATGTAGGTGCGGCGGTGGCCGCGGATGTCCGACTCGTCGCGGGCGCCGCCCAGAGAGATCCGCACGTACTCGCGACCCAACGCTTTGGCTATCGACTTGGCTATCGAGGTCTTGCCGACCCCGGGAGGTCCGACGAAGAGGAGAATCGGGCCCTTGTTGACCTCGTTCTCGTCGAGTTCACCGCGGGCGGCGCGTTCGGCCTTGAGCTTGCGCACGGCAAGGTACTCGAGCACCCGGTCCTTGACCTTCTCGAGACCGTAGTGATCGTCATCGAGGATGTCGGCGGCCTTCTCCACGTCGAGCGCATCTTCGGAACGTTCGTTCCAGGGGAGTTCGACGATGGTGGTGAGGTAGGTACGGATCACCGAGGCCTCGGCCGAGTCGGGGTGCATGCGCGAGAGCCTGTTCAGTTCGCGCTGCGCCTCCTTCATAACGACTTCGGGCAGGTCGAGTTCGTCGAGTTTCTCGCGGAACGCCTCGACCTCATCCTCGTCATCGTCGCTGCCGGAGAGCTCCTTCTGCAGCGCCTTGATCTGCTCGCGGAGGAAGTACTCCCGCTGATTGCGGTCGATCTCCTCCTTGACCTCCTTCTGCAGGCGCCGCTGGGTCTCCTGCAGTTCGATCTCGGTGTCGATGAGGATGAGCACCCGGCGGAGCCTTTCCGCTACGCTCGCCGCCTCCAGTACCGCCTGCTTGTCCTCGAGCTTGAAGTCGAGGTGGTAAGCGACGTAGTCGGCGAACTGGCCGGGGTCGTCGAGGTTCATGATGAACTGGGCGACCTCTTGCTGGACGGCCCGCCCGTTCTCGATCATGTCGGCGAACTTCTCCTTGAGCTCGCGGAAGGCGGCCTCGAGTACCACCGTATCGCCTTCGGGTACCTCGACAGGGGTAACGTCGGCCTCGATGAGCCCCCCGCTCAAGCGGTAGCTGTCTATCTTCACTCTTGCGAACGCCCGGACCAGCATCTGGATCGAGCCATCCGGGTTCTTCTTCATCCGCATGATGTTGCAGGCGGTGCCGGTGGTGAAGAGATCGTCGGGAGTAGGCTCTTCGACCTCCCGGTCGCGCTGGCTAACGATGACGATCGTGCGGTCACGGTCCAGGGCCGCGTTGATCGCCCTGATGCTCACGGCCCGCCCGGCATCGATGGGCATGACCATGGTGGGGTAGAGAACCGAGCCGCGGACCGGGCACACCGGTACGGGCGCGGAGAAGTCGTGGCTGTTATCTGCTTCTGACATCACTCGCTCCTAACTGGACAAGTGAGTTGCGTATGTCTGATTTCGCGCGGAAAATCTGAGTCGGCACCTGTCAAGTTTACAGGATGGCGGGCGATACGGTCCGATCCCATTACACGCCCTCGCCGATCAGAACCGCGGTGCCGGTACCCTACCCGGCGGCGGTCCCCCAGTATAAGTCGCGGAGGTGGGCATTCGGTAAGCAGGCTCAACGACAGGGGCGCGGCATCCCACCTGCCTGCGCTTGCTTATCCCTAAGACGGCTTCTGGAGCCGAGCCGGGCGGCCTCCACCGCGCAGGCGATCCTCACACCGGTTATCGTTCTCTCCTCGAGTCCGGAAGGAGGCGCCGTGTCGCAATCGCGGAGGCGAGTGAGGTACCAGGTCGCGTGCAGTCTGGACGGATTCATCGCCGGCCCGGAAGGCGAGTACGACTGGATCCCGGAGGAGCCGGACTTCGACTTCGCCGCGCTATTCGGTCAGTTCGACACCCTGCTCGTGGGCCGCAAGACCTACGAGGCGGTCCCCGGGATGGTGGGGGACTTCCCCGGCAAGGAGATCGTCATCTTCTCCACGACCCTGCGCAAGAACGATCATCCGGGGGTGACGATCGTGGGTGCCGACCTCGCGGGATACCTGGCCGAACTGAGGAGCAGGCCGGGGAGAGACATCTGGTTGTTCGGTGGGGGAGAACTCTTCCGCACCCTGCTCAAGATGGGACAGGTCGACACCGTCGAGCCGGCTGTGATGCCCGTTCTGCTGGGGCGGGGCCTCAGGTTGTTGCCGGAAGCACCGGGTCCGTGGCGTCTCGCGCTGAAGGGCCAGCGGAGCTATCCGAAGAGCGGGATGGTCTACCTCGAATACTACGTCGTCTACTAACGGTTCAGTCTGCCTCCCGCAGGGTCATCGATGCGAGGAGCAGCAGCGCCACGGCGTACCCGGCGAGGATGGCGAAGTTGCCCCACGCGGATTCTCGGACCGGTGAGGGCACGATCATCTCCTGGATCACGTTATTGGCGTAGAGCATCGGGAAGGCGTGGCCCACCGCCTCCGCCCAGCCAGGAAGCTTCTCCACGTCGACGAGGAAGCCCGAGAGGAACACGGAGGGAAGGATGATCAGCGGCACGAACGGTAGTACCTGGCCCTCATGACGGGCGAAGGTAGAGATGAAGATGCCGAGCATCACCGAGGCGATCGCCAGGAGCCAGATGACCGCGAAGAGAGTGGCCAGAACCGAGCGTTCGTAGTCGAGGCCGAACAGCCAGATGACCTCGGCGAGGGCGACCACCGCCTGGAAGGTGGCGAGGCCGAGGTAGCCGATCAGGTAGCCGCCGATGATCTCCGTTCGCCGGAAGCCGTTTACGAACATCCGCTCCAATGTTCCTCCCGTCCGCTCCTGCACGAGCGCGATCGCACAGAGCAGGAAAGACAGGAAGTGCACTATGAAGGCGGCAGCGGGGATCGCGAAGCGGTCGCTCCCGAAGCCTGGGGGGAAGGTGTCGAAGAACAGCTTGAGCAGGTAGATGATGAGCAGGGGCGCCATTATCGACAGCGCCAGGAAGCGGGGACTGTTGAGAAGCTGACTGACGACGCGTGCGGCCACAGCCAGAGTTCGCCTCACCGGTTTTCCTCCTGGTCGATCAGCGAAAGTACGACGCTCTCCATCGGTTCGGCGTCGATGCTCACAGAGGTGACCTCCCGGCTCAGGCCGTGCGCGTGCAGGCTCTTGGCCACGTCGCCGGGATCCGAGACCACGGTCTGCAGCACCTCGCCGTTCCGCTCGACGACGAGTCGCACCTTCCCGCGCCTCAGTATGGCTCCGGGTGAGTCGCAGGCGATGATCCTTCCTTGGCGGAGGATCGCGATGCGGTCGCAGAGTGAAGCCTCCTCCATCAGGTGGGTGGTGACGAACACCGTGGTGCCGTTCCCGGCAAGCTCCCGGAACTGTTCCCAGAAGCGCCTGCGAAGCTTGGGGTCGACGCCGGCGCTCGGCTCGTCGAGCAACAGCAACTCAGGTTCATGCACTAGAGCGGCGGCGAGCGAGGCGCGGTGCTTCATGCCGCCCGAGTAGGTGTGGACCGGATCGTCGGCACGTCCGCTCAGATCGGTGAACTCGAGGACTTCGGCGACGCGCCTGGAGAGATCGACGGATGTGTGCGCCGAACCGAAGAAGCTGACGTTGGCCCGCGCGCTCAGGTCCTCGTAGAGCACGGATGACTGCGGCATGTAACCGATCCTCTGCCGCAACCTCGCGCGCTCGTCGTGAGGGTCCAGCCCCAGGACTCGGACTTCTCCCGCCGTTGGCCGTAGGCTCCCTACGAGTGATTTGATCAGTGTCGTCTTACCCGCGCCGTTCGGACCCACCAGGCCGAAGATCGCACCTTCCGGGACCTTCAGGTCGACTCCGCGCAAAGCCTCGATATCGCCGTACCGCTTCACCAGGCCGTTTATCTCGATCGCGTTCATCGGTGGTCCTTCCGGCCCCGTTCCAGGCCTTGGAGGAATGTGTCGATAGAGGTACGAAGATGCTCTTCGTCGGATGGTCCACCTTCGAGCAGGGAGGGGAGGAAAACCCGGCCGAGGAGTTGCGGCAGGAGCATGCCCACGAAAGCTCGAGCGGCTGCACGAGTGTCGTGGTCCTCGAGCCGGCCCAGTTCGACCTGCCGGCTCAGGTAGTTCTCGAGGAAGCCGATCACCCGACCCGGCCCGATCTTGACGAACATCTCGGCCAGCTTCTCGTGGCGGAATACTTCCCCGGCGACTAGGCGGATCAGCTTCTGCCTTCGGCTCCGGAACTCGAACAGCCCGGCACCGAGGCGCATCAGGACCAGCCTGGGAGGCTGGTCGATGAGCGAGTCGGCGTGGTCGATCAGTTGCATGAAAGGCGCTTCGAGGGCCTGCGTTTCGACTACGGCAGTGAACAGGGCGTCCTTATCGGGGAAGTAGTGGTAGATGAGGGCGGGGGAGGCCAACTGGGCCTTCTTGGCTATGCTCTTGATGGTCGCTCCCTTGAAGCCCTTGGCCGCGAACTCCTCGAGCGCCGCAGCGACGATCTGCTGGCGCCGGTTCGACTCGTCCGTCATCTGACGGGTCGAGTACGCGATGGCCGAGTAGCCAAGCGAGCGGTGTCTGTCCGGAGATGATAGATCGCGACGCCAGGTAGCGGCTTGATTGAACGTTCAATCATCGTTCCGATCGTACGGTTGATTGAGCGTTCAGTCAAGCCGTCCTCCTTCGACTCTGCATCGAGCCGAAAACAGGTGAGCCTCTCGGGTGATAGCTTTGTTGGATGCCAGACGTCAAGAAACGGCTCGAGGAGGCGCTCGCCAAGGCGGTAGCGGGTCTCGGGGCGACTGCTGCCGATATCCAGATCCAGCCGGTACCGGAGAACAAACCGGGCGACTTCGGCTCGCCGGTCGCCTTCGGGCTCGCCCGCACCCTTCGCAGGAACCCTGCGGCGATCGCCCAGGAACTGCTCGAGCGGCTGGAGTTGCCGGAAGCGGTGTCGCGAGCCGAGGCGGCCGGCCCCTACATCAACTTCTTCCTCGACCCCGCCAGCTACGTTCGCGGCGTAGCGACCTCCCGGCTCGAACTCGAACGGAAGGGCCGTAAGGCGATCGTCGAGCACACCTCGGTCAACCCCAACAAGGAAGCGCACGTTGGACACCTCCGGAACATCGTCCTGGGCGACTCTTGCGCTCGCTTGTTGAGGGCCGCCGGGTACGAAGTCGAGGTCCAGAACTACATCGACGACACCGGCCGTCAGGCGGCGGAGAGTCTTTTCGCCATCGACTACTTCCAGGCTCGCTACGACGGGTCGAAGAAGTACGACCACTGGCTGGGGGAGCTCTACGTACGCCTGGGAGAGGCGAAGGAACAGGACGGCGAGGCGATCGAAAGAGGCGTGTCGGAGGTCATGCACCGGCTCGAGCGCGGCGAGCTGCGCGACGAGGTGGCCAAGGTGGTGCGCTCTCAGCTCGAGACCTACTACTCGCTAGGCGCCGAGTACGACCTGCTGGTCTGGGAATCGGACGTCGTCCACAGCGGATTCCTCGCCCGTGGGCTCGACATCCTCAAGGCAAGTCCCAACGTCTTCGAGGCAACCGAGGGCAAATATGCCGGCGCCCTCGTGATGGACGTGTCGCAGTTCCTGCCCGGCCTCGAGGAGCCGCTGGTGGTGCTCGTGCGCAGCGACGGGAACGCCGTCTACGTCGCCAAGGACGTTGGCTACCAGTTCTGGAAGGTGGGGCTGTTCGGTGGGCTCAAGTTCAGCGAGTTCGACGACCAGCCTTCGGGCAAGATCCTCTATACCAGTTCGCCGGAGGGCGAGGAACATCCCGACGGCCGCACCTTCGCTCACGGCGACGAGATCATCAACGTCATCGACGTGCGACAGTCGCACCCGCAGACCATCGTAAGGACGGCCCTGAAACTCTCGGATACGGGGCACGGCTACGAACAGAGCCATCACCTCGCCTACGAGGTCGTGACCCTGGAGGGGCAGGCGATGAGCGGCCGGAAGGGGATAACTCTGTCTATCGACGAGGTAGTCGCCGAGGCCACCAGGCGGGCCCGCGCCATCGTCGAAGAGAAGAACCCCGGGTTGGAAGCCATCGACGAGGTCGCCAGGCAGGTAGGCGTCGGCGCGCTGCGGTTCGGGATGCTGAAGAGCGAAGCCCGCAAGATCATCGACTTCCGCTGGGAGCAGGCGCTTTCGCTGCAGGGAGACTCGGCCCCTTACGTCCAGTACGCTCACGCCCGCGCCAGCTCGATACTCCGCGCGGCTCGAGCGGCCGGCATCGATATGAGGGACGCGGACTGGTCGCAGCTGAGCGCCGTAGAGGTGAGATTGGCGCAGGAGGTGGCACGGCTGCCCGAGGTGATCGAGGACGCCTCCCGCGGTTTGGCCCCCCACGTCGTCGCTCAGTACGCTCTCGATCTGGCTACCGCCTGGAACTCCTACTACAACCATCGTGACGAGCACGGCAAGCCCGACACCATGGTGATGCGAGCGGACCCAGGGCTTCGCGAGGCGCGACTTCAGCTGGTCGAAGCGGTAAAGGGGACGCTCGCAACGACGCTCGAACTGTTGGGTATCGAAGCGCCGGTCGAGATGTAGGGTAAGGAGGCCCACGGCGGTCTTCCGGCACACCGGGAACCGAGGGATTCAGGAGCGGAACTGATGTTGGAGATCGGAGCGATCGTGTGGGGCGTCAGAGATATCCCGAGAGCCGTAGAGTTCTGGAGCAGGGCGCTGGACTATGAGCTTCGCCGGGAGCCCGAGGAGGATTGGGCCATCCTGATCCCCAAGTCCGGGCCGGGCGTCCAGCTCTCCTTGAACCTGGTCACGTCGCAGAAACCGAAGCGGCACCACATCGACCTGTTCACGCGTGATCAGGAGGCCGAGGTGCAGCGGCTTCTGGGTCTGGGCGCGACGCGGGTCGACTGGCGTTACGAGCCCGGGGCCGACTACGTCGTGCTCGCCGATCCCGAGGGGAACACTTTCTGCGTCGTGCAAAAGTAGAAGGGGTCAGATCAGCTTCATCTCGATGCCCTCGCCCGCATCGGGCCTTTCGAACCGCGGCATGAGCACCTCCAGCATCTCCAGGGTGATCTCGTAGGTCGCCGGCGGCAAGTTCCGGTTCCGATCGGCTAGTCTCGAGCGCAGCACTTCTTCGGGCGGATCGAGGAAGTAGAGAACCGGTCGAGCGCCCGATTCCCTGGCGCGACGCGCGAACTCGAGCCTCTCGGCTCGCTTCCAGAAACCGAAGTCCAGGACCACGTTGGTACCTTGAGCCAACAGTTGTCGCGCCGTGCTCCAATGTAGGTCCTTGAGCCGGAGCAGCAGGTCGTGGAGCTGAGCCGGCGGAGGCGTCTGGCCCAGTAGCGACAACGCCCAACTGTCCAGATCGAGAGAGATGGCAGGCAGACCCTCAGCTAGTTCTCTCGCCAATCGGGTCTTCCCTGAACCCGGAAGACCACACAGCATCGCAACCTGCGGGGCTAGCCGCTGCGATCGCACGCAAGGCACTCCCGGGAGGGCGGCAACGCACCGGCTGTTGGCCCGGGGGCGGCTGGCCTGCGGCGATTCACCGCAGCGCCTCTGCCAGCACCTCGCTAATGTGCTTCGACCGCTGACCGGTACCGTCCCTTATCTGATGACGGCACGAGAAGCCGCAGGCGACCGTTTCCCCCCGATGCTCCCTCACCGCGGGGAAGAGACGCTGTTCGCCGATCGCCATCGAGACGTCGTAGTGGCCGTAGCCGAACGAACCGGCCATGCCACAGCAGCCCGAGTCGACCTCGTGCACGTCGCTCGAGACCCATCCGAGCACTGCCCTGCTGGCGCCGGTGCCCAGAATCGCCCGCTGCTGGCAGTGCCCGTGGAGCATCATCGGCGTACTCCCCTTCGAGAACGCATCCGCCGGCTCGAGCCGCCCCTGTGTCCACTCCCGCGCCAGGAACTGGTCGATCATCCAGACCGAATCGGCCACCGCCTCAGTGGTCTCACCCGGTACCAGATCGCGGTAATCGTCCTTGAATGCCGTAACGCACGACGGTTCGAGTCCCACCACCGGCACGCCCCTCGCGACGTACCCCTGCAGGCGTTCGACGTTCGACTTCGCCATGCGCCTGGCCTCCCGCAGCAGTCCCTTCGAGATCTGGGGCCGGCCGCAGCAGCCGTAGGGGACCAGTTCCACCTCGTAACCGAGGCGTTCGAGCACTTCGACCGCGGCCTTACCGATGTTCGGCTCGTTGTACATCGTCCAGGTGTCGGCGAACAGAGCGACGGGGCCACGCGGAGCGTCGGTACGGTCCGCTTCCTCGTGGGCCGGCTGAGGGGTGACACCGAGGGCGGTCGCGCGGCGACGTTCCCTCCCCGCGAACCAGCCGGCGAAACTCTGCCTGGCGTAGGTGGGGAGGACCCGGCGCCGGTCGACCTGTACCAGCTTCTCAACCAGCCACCGGACCGGTTTCAGCGGTAACAGGGCGTTGACGATCGGCGCGAAGACGCGGGCGACGGGAGCTACCCTGCCAACGTTCCCCATCGCCACTACCGGGAGCGGCGTGCCGTGCTCGTCGTGGTAGTGCTGGAGGAATTCGTACTTGAGCTTGGCGACGTCAACCTGACTGGGACACTCGGCCTTGCAGGCCTTGCACTCCAGGCAGAGATCGAGCACCTCGTAGACGTCCTTCGAAGCCAGGCCGCCCGGCAGCCGTCCCGTCATCGCCTCTCGGAGGATGTTGGCCCGTCCCCTGGTCGAGTGATCCTCGTCCCTCGTCGCCATGTAGGAGGGACACATCGTTCCGGTCCCGACCTTCCGGCAAGCGCCTACGCCGGTGCACGCTTCGGCGGCAGCCAGGAAACCGCCCTCGGCGGAGAAGTCGAAGACGGTGTCCAGATCCGGCTGCGGGTAATCGGGCCCGTAGCGGAGGTTCTCGGTCATCGGCGGCGAGTCGACGATCTTGCCGGGGTTCATCAGCCAGTCGGGGTCGAACGCCCGTTTGATCTCGCGGAAGTCCTCGTACAGGAGGTCACCGAAGAGCCGCCGGTTCTGGTAGGAGCGGATGAGGCCATCGCCATGCTCCCCGCTCCAGGATCCGCCATAGCGCTTGACCAGCTCGAAGACCTCCTCCGAGATCTGGCGGTACTGCTCGACGCCCTCGACCGTTTTGAGATCGAGCATCGGCCGGACGTGGATGACGCCTACCGAAGCATGGCCGTAGATGCCGATACGAACCCCGCGCCGGCGGCACACCTCGATCACCTGCGGCAGGTACTCGGGAAGGTTCTCTGCCGGGATGGCCGCGTCCTCTATGAACGGGACCGGCTTGTGCCGTCCCTTCACGGTGGCGTATATTCCCAGGCCGGCGCGGCGCAGCTCGAGGACGTCGCGCTGCTCGATCGGGGAGAGCGCCTCGTAAACGTGATAGCTGAGCTCGGTCACCTGCCGGTCGGCCCGCAACGAGCGGTAGCCGGCGAGCATCTCCTCCTCGCTGGCGCCATCGAACTCGACCATCAGCACCGCTGCCGGCTGGCCCTCGAGCCAGTGCATCAGAGGCGCCATCGCCGGGTTGGTGAGGCCAAGCTCGAACATTATGTCGTCGAGTATCTCGACGGCCGAGGGGCCGTGTCGGTTGATGTACTGGACGGCTCTGAGGGCCGAGTCGAGCGTCTCGAAGTGGAGCAGAGCGAGCATCCGGTGAGTCGGGATAGGCTGGAGCCTCAGGGTCACGTCGACGATGAAAGCCAGCGTCCCCTCAGAGCCGCACACCAGCTTCGCGAGGTTGAACGGCTTCCCGCCGGTGAACTCGTCGAGGTTGTAGCCTCCGACCCGGCGCATGACCTTGGGGAAGCGCGCCTCGATCTCGTCCTCGTGCTCGGTCACTATCGTGTGCACGGTTCGATAGATGTCGCCCTCACGGTCCGCTTGCGCGAGCTTGGCGTCGAGTTCGGGTCGCTCCAGCTGCCGCAGCTCGAGCAGGGTGCCGTCGAGCAGCATCACCGTCATCGCCACTACCTGGTCGACGGTCTTGCCGTACTTGATCGAGCGCGTCCCCGCCGAGTTGTTCGCGACCATCCCGCCGATGTTCGCCCGGTTGGTGGTGGAGACGTCGGGGGTGAACTGAAGTCCGTAGGGGGCGAGGAAGGAGTTCAACTGGTCGCGCACCACTCCCGGTTGGACCTTGACCGTGCGGCCCGCCTCATCGAACTCGATGATCTCGGTCAGGTACTTCGAAACGTCGACTACGATCGAGCGGCCAACGGTCTGGCCAGCGAGCGACGTTCCGCCGCCCCGTGGCAGCACCGACGCGCCGTAGCGGCGGGCCACCTCGAGAGTCGTGCGGATGTCGTTCGTGGAGCGGGGCAGCACCACGCCCAGAGGCCAGATCTCGTAGGGGCTGGCGTCGGTGGAGTAGAGCGAGCGGGCCTTGGCGTCGAACCGCACTTCGCCCTCGATGGCGGCGTCGAGCTCCCGCTCGATCGCTGCTATCAGTTCGTCGTCGTTGGCTGAGGGGTTGCTACTCGAACCGACGGGCTCGGCCGCCGGGCGGCTGTTCATCATGCGTCAGTATTGCACGGCTCTTTCGGGCGACCGCTGCTCCTCTGCCGAGCCGGAAGGGGCCAGCAGCACAGCAGCTGCGAACGAGAACGCCTCGTCGTCGAAGCTGATGTAGGCGTTGAGCAGCGATATCAGCCGGTAGCGTTCGATGAGGGCGTTCACGAGTGTCGGGGATGAGTGGGGATCGCGCTTCTCACCCCGCCGCACCCTCCCCAGCGAGTCGAGCAGTTCGAGTTCGGAGAGGGCGAGACGTACGGTGTCGGCCTTCTCCTTGCCGTACGGCAGGGCCGAGCCGCGCTGCAGGGCCACGAAGCCTCGCCGCACGTCGGCGACGGTGGGAAGCTGCTCGGCCGACTCTCTCGCTCGTCTTAGCGCCGGCTCGTCGAAATCGAGATAGACGGTCGCACCTGCGGCCAGCATCTCGCGCAACCGGGAGGTGGGGGCGCGCTCGGAACCAGGCGGAAGCTCCCGAAGTCGGTAGACCGATCCGGCGACAGGCGGGTCCGTGAGGGAGGCGAGCCCAGTTCCGGGCGGGGGGCTTCCCCGCCTCACCTCTCCCGTAGATCCGACGAGCGACCGATCCACGTTCGGGTGGAGGCCGAACCGTTCGAGCGTGCGGATCTCCTCGGCCACGAACTCGAGTTGCCGCTTCCCCTGCCACTCACGCTCTCTCACACTGATCGCCGCGTTCACCGGGGCGCCGACCCGCAGCGTCTCGGCCAGATCGCCCTGACGCCAGGCGACCCCCCTTAGGCCGGCGATCCGGAGTTGCAGTGTGCCCCTCTCGCGGCCGACCGCCTTGGCGTGCTCGAGCTTGTCGCAGAGGGCGAGCAGCGGGGCCGGGTGTCCCTCGCCGAACGGCTCCAGCTCACAGATCGACCTGTAGAGGTCGGCGTCGACGTCGCACGCCGACACGACCGCGTCGGCCGAGATCGCCGGGAGGGGCGCCGGGTGACGGGAGACGAACTCGAGGATCGCCTCCCGGAAAGCGGGCAGCTCCTCGGGATCGATGGCGAAGCCGGCGGCCTGCTCGTGGCCTCCGAACCGCTTCAGGAAGCGGGCGGCGCTCCGCAGCCCCTGCACGGCAGAGATCCCCGGTGTGGAACGAACGCTGCCTTTGCCGGCGGCGACGATATAGACGGGTTTGTAGAACCGCTCCAGCAGTTTCGAGGCGACGATGCCCATCACCCCCGGATGCCAGCCGTCTTCGTCAAGGACCAGGGCGGGCGCGTCACCGTCGACCTTCTCGAGTGCCTCGGCGTACATCCGGTCCTGGATCTTGCGGCGGTCCTGGTTCCTGGCATCGAGATAGGAGGCGAGCTCGCGGGCGCGCCGCTCCGAACCGGTGGTGAGCAGTTCGAGCGCCTTGTCGGCTTCCCCCAGCCGCCCCGCGGCGTTGAGGCGGGGCGCCAGGACGAAGGCCACGTCGCGGGCAGTCACCCGATCGCGGATGCCCGACATCGCCACGCTGCTGCGGAGCCCGGCCCAATTGCTGGAGGCGATCCTCTCGAGGCCGGCCTTCACCAGCGCCCGGTTCTCCCCCAGCAAGGGGGCGACGTCGGCGACGGTCCCGATGGTGGCGATGTCGGTGTACTCGAGCGGGTCCTCCAGCCCGAGCCGCCGATGGAGCGTCCAGAGGAGGTGGTAGGCGACGCCGGCTCCGGTGAGTTCGGCTACGCCCGGAGCCCTGCCCGGGGCGAGCGACGGGTGCACCACCAGGCAGTCGGGGAGTTCGTCGCCGGGCTGGTGGTGGTCGGTCACTATCACCTCCACACCCAGCTCGCGCAGGCGTGCTACCTCGGCCAGGTTGGTAATCCCGCAGTCGACGGTGATGAACAGGTCGCAGGCCTCGGCGTGCTCCTCGACGCGCTCGGGATGGACGCCGTAGCCGTCGGTCAGCCTGTTCGGGATGAAGGCCGAGACGTTCGCGCCCAGCGAACGGAGGCCCAGCAGCAGCACCGCGGTGCCGGAGACCCCATCGGCGTCGTAGTCGCCGTGGATGAGGATGCGGCGGCGTTGGCGAAGGGCGAGTTCGAGTCTCTCTGCCGCCCGCTCGAGGGTAGTTATGGCGCTCGGGCGCAGGGGCGGCGACAGCTGTTCCGCGGCTCCCTCACGTATCCCTCTGTGCCACAGCATCGAGGCGAGCAGCGGGGGCACGCCCAGCTCACGTACCAGGCGTTCGACCTGATCGGGGGGCGCAGGGGGCCTGACCAGCCATTCGGTCCGGGGGCGGGCGACGAGGGGGGCGGCTTCGATCACTTGCGCTCAGATGTTCTCGTGCTCGTCGTAGGGGTCGCGGAGGAAAGGCTCCTGGGCGCCGCTCTCCGTGGGTGGCCGGTCGGGTATCACGGGCGCCTCTTCGCCCGTTGCTGCTCCGTCCGGGTCCCACTTCTCGAGTTCCTGGATCCTGCGCCGCAACCTGCGGATCTCGCGGTTCTTCTGCACGCCTCGTACCGCAGCGGGCAGCCAGCCCAGAAGCCATCCCAGGAGGAGCGCCAGGAGGACCACGACCGCGGGCGACAGCGAGAAGAGGAAGGGCAGGAAGACGTTCACTTCGTTCAGGTCGTGGAGGAGCCACAGATAGGCGCCGGCCGCGAGAACGAGGACGATCTGAAGGAGCCTGACGGCTTTCACCAGCGAAACCTCCAAGGTGCGAGTCTACCAGGGAGGCAATCGGGCCCCGTGCGCGATACTCCCTACTCGCTCCTCCAGCGGGACTCGTCTTCAATCGAGAGTGTAGAGGTAAGCGGCGATATGCCGAGCGTCCGACTCGGTGACCCCCAGGTCCGGCATGGCCGTGCCTGGCTGGATCATTTGCGGCGCCTGGATCCAGCGCACGAGGTTATCGGGGGTGTTCGGCAGGTTCCCGGCGAGGTAGGCGCGCTCTGCGGTTTCGTTCAGGTTGGGGCCCACCTTGCCACGGGCGCCCTTCACGCCTGCCACTTCGTGGCAGGCGCCACAGCCGTACTTCTGAATGAGGATGGGCCCCATCTCGGGGTCTGCCGCTTCGAGCGTGTAGTCGGGCGTCACCTGGATGCCGCCCTCTGCCCTCTGCACCAGGACGTATCCGACGACGACGACTAGGGCCGCTACCGCCAGGCCGGCCACGACCACGCTGAACGGGACGAGACCGCGGTTCGTCTGGACGCCGCTCACGAGCCGCATGCCTCGAGGAACAGAGGTGGGAGGCCTTCGACGAGGATGATCAGGAGGAAGGCGCTGCTGAGGATGAGGCCGGTGAGGCTCAGGTAGGAGGCTGGCTGGTTCTCGTCGTCGCCCCGCCACTTCGACCACCGGCCCGCTCCCACGATGACGGCCGCCAGCGCCAGCAGGGCGGTCAGTACCGTGATGCCGAGGAGCAGGAGCGAAGTACCTTGAAGGCCGAGCAGTTGGAATCGGGGCGGGTCGACCGCGCAGACGCTCTCGGTCAGCAGGTAACTGGCCAGCAGGTGGAGCGACCAGGCGATGCCCCCGCCGAGGACGCCGAACCACATGAGGGGGCTCCCCTGATGCGCTGGTGTCCTGGCTCTCTCTCGCATCGACTCCCTCCTCATCCGCTCCCTCCACATCGCCTAAAGAAGATGTGGTGAGAGGTCGAGTACGACGTAGACGACGATTCCGGCGGCAACGACGAAGTTCCAGACGAGCAGCGCGTGGCGGACCGCAACGTAGTTGTCGCTGTCGAAATGGCCTCTGCTGGCGCGGATCAGTACGCCCAGCAGGAGGCTAAGTCCGATGAATGTGGCGAGGATGGTGACCGCCGAGATCAGGTAGACGATCGCGGCGTAGGCGTTCGCGTCGAGCGGGAAAGGCAGCCTGAGGAGGCCGTAGGTCCGGGCGGCCAGGAAGAGCACCCCGAGGAGGAGCGCCAAGGCGAGCCCGAGCGTCGAACCGCGCGACCTTCGGTTCGAGAACGACCTCAGTGCCCAGTAGCCGGCAGCGGCGCTAAGCAGCAGGCCGATGACGGCAAGGCCGGGCAGGAGTAGCTCCGGCAGCGGAAGGCCGCCCTGGGGCCACTCCGGAGAGTAGAGCCGGATGTAAAAGTAGGAGAAGAAGAGGATGGCGAAAACAGAGGCGGCACTCAACAGGAAGAACACGATCCCCCACCAGCCGGTCTCGGCCCGTCCGGTAGCGGTGAGCGGCAATCCCAGTCGGTCGTTGAGGTCATCCTCGAGCAGCCGCTCCCGCTCTGAAGGGCTGGGCCAGAGCCAGGCGGTGGTTCCGGCGACAGCGAGCAGGGCCCCCGCGGCCATCAGCCAGTAGAGCTTCACGACCGGCCCGAGTGCGATGAGGGTTACGCCCAGCGCGACGATGATCGGCGTGTAGCTGGGTCCCGAGAGTACCCAGAGGGCTTGCGGCTCGGCGCTCACGACGCTCGTCACGAGAGTGGCCCGGTAGCGGTTCGGTTCCGCCTCCAGTTCGCGGGCCAGCCGCCGATGGCGCTCGGCTCCTTCGCTCAGGTGCTCCTGCTCCCACAAGGGGTAACGACTGGAAACGACCGGCGGGGTTTCGAAGTTGTAGTTGGGGGTGGGCTCGGAGACCGCCCACTCGAGTGTCCCAGCCTGCCACGGGTTGGGCGGCGCTTTCCTCCCAGATCTCCAGGTGACCAGGAAGTTGACGACGAAGAGGAAGAAGCCTACCGCCAACACGTACGATCCGATCGTCGAGATGAGGTTGGGAACCTCGAGCCCGGTGCCCTGCTGGTAGGTGTAGACCCTCCTGGGCATGCCCAGGAGGCCAGAGATGTGCATGGGGAAGAAGGTGAGGTTGAAGCCGATGAAGGTGAGCCAGAAGTTCCAGGCGCCGATCCGCTCATCGAGCTTCCTCCCGGCGATGTTGGGCATCCAGTAGTAGAGGGCGGCGAAGATGGGGAAGACGACTCCACCGATGAGTACGTAGTGGAAGTGGGCGACCACGAAGTAGCTGTCGTGAGCCTGCCAGTCGAACGGTACTGCCGCCACCATGACTCCGGTCACTCCGCCCAGCAGGAAGTTGAAGATGAAGCCGAGCGCGAAGAGGAACGGCACGGGGAACCTCGGCCTGCTGCCCCAGAGGGTTGCGAGCCAGGCGAAGAACTGGGTTCCAGTGGCGATGGCGATCATGAAGCTGGCGACCGTGAAGAAGCTGGCCGCGAGGAGCGGTAAGCCCGTCGTGAACATGTGGTGCACCCATAGTCCGAAGCTCACGAAGCCGGTTGCCAGCAGGGCGACGACGACGAGGAGGTGGCCGGCGAGGGGCCTTCGGGCGAAGGTCGGGATGATCATCGAGATGATCCCGGTCGCCGGGATGAACATGATGTAGACCTCCGGGTGTCCGAAGATCCAGAACAGGTGCTGCCACAGGAGCGGGACGCCTCCCAGCGTGGGATCGAAGAAAGGCATGCCCAGCGACCTCTCCAGTTCGAGCAGGATGGTCGACACCAGGAGCACGGTGAAGGCGAAGAGGATCGCGAAGGCGGTTACCAGGATCGCCCAGGCGAAGATCGGCATCCGGTCGAGGGACATCCCTGGTGCCCTCAGCTTGAGGACCGAGACGGCCAGTTCGACGCCGGTGGCGATTCCCGCCAGTTCGATGGCTCCCAGGCCGAGGAGCCAGAAGTCCATGCCCAGCCCCGAGAACTCGGGTCCGGAGAGTGGAGTGTAGGCGAACCAGCCCGCGTCGGGCACCGCGTCGACGAGGAAGCTGGAGAAGAACACGATGCCGCCGAACAGGTAGACCCAGTAGCCGAACGCGGTCACTCGCGGGTAGGCGAGGTCGCGCGCGCCGAGCATCGACGGCAGTATGAAGTTGGCGAGCCCTTCGAGGAAGGGGATGACGAAGAGGAACATCATCGTCGAGCCGTGCATGGTGAACAGCTCGTTATAGGTCTCGGGGTCGAGGAAGGTGTTCTCTGGCACCGCCAACTGGGTCCGCATGAAGAGCGCCATCACGCCCGCGAGGAAGAAGAAGGCGAGCGAAGTCACCATGTAGCGGGCTCCCAGAGAGGTGTTGTTGACGGTGGCGAACCAGGACCCGATCCCACGCGGGACCTGCCAGGTTCGACGGAAGCGTTCCACCCGGGTCGACCGGTCCATCTCTACCGCCACGACCGGTTCACTCCAGGCTCCCCAGGTAGGCGAGCAGCGCCTGCAGGTCGTCTGCTTCCAGATACATCGGCGGCATCCGATTGCCCGGCTTGAGCGCCTGCGAGTTTACGATCCAACCTGCCAGGTTGCCGCGGTTGTTCGCGATCGTTCCTGCACCCAGCGTGAGGCGACTGGCGAGGTGGGTGAGGTCGGGCCCGAGGTCGCCTGTGGCGTTCGTGCCTTCGATGGTGTGACAGTAGACGCAGGCTGAACTGAGGAACACCTCCAGCCCCTCGCGCTCGAGTGGCGTGTCCGGAAGCGCGGCAGAGCGCCGCTGATCGGCCAGCCACCCCTCGAAGGTCTCCCTGGGCTCGGCGAGCACCAGCAGGTTCATCTTGGCGTGCTGGGTGCCGCAGTACTCGGCGCAGCTGCCCCTGTAGAGGCCTACCTCTTCGGCTTCGATAATGAGGGTGTTTGTGCGGCCGGGCACCAGGTCCATCTTGCCGTTCAGCGTCGGTACCCAGAACGAGTGGATGACGTCATCGCTGGTCAGTTCGAGACGGACGGGCACTCCCACTGGTATGCGCAGCTCGTTGGCTGTCACGACGCCCTCTTCCGGGTAGCGGACCTCCCACCACCACTGGTTGCCTACCACCTCGATCGTGATCGGCTCGCCTTCGCCGACCTCCTGAAGAGCGCTGGTCTTGCCGAGAGAGTAGGTGAGGACCGAGATGAGGATGAACGTCGGGACGACGATCCCTCCGATGACGACGAACGGCGTCGACCAGCTGGGAGTGGTTCCCCGTGGTGCGCCCTCGGAGGTCAGGGCGAACAGGTAGAGCGCGAGGACGATCACGACCACGATCAGTGCGACGATGAACAACACCCAGGAGAGTTGAGCGATCCCGGTTGCTGCCGGGCCCCTCGGTTCGGTCACCCAGTTGGCGAAAGCGAGTTGCAGCGGGCTGACGGCCCCGAACAGCGACAGCAGCAGGCTCAGCCTTGGGAGCGATGAGGCGTTTCCTCGGCACCGCATGTGAGAAGGGGAGCAGGTCATGCTGTCGGTGCATCCTCCGCTTCTGTTCTCGAGACAGTAGGGGGCGATCACGGCAGAAAGTTTCGTTCTCACGTTGTCACGGCCCCGCCGGCTCGACTGGGCGTCGGCTCACCCTCAGACGTGAACTCTGTCGGTCAGGATTCCAGCGGCCTTGCCCGGGTTGCTACACTTGGTTTTCGTGAACGAGGCCCCTACCGTCCAGCAACTGCGGGAGACGTCCTTCCATCCTGAGGCGCCGAAAGTGCTCTGCGCCATGTCGGGCGGAGTCGACTCGTCTGTTGCTGCTGCGCTGCTCCGGGAGCAGGGCTTCGAGGTCGTGGGGTCGATGTTGCGCTTCTGGCCCGACGATCGGCCGCCCGGAGCTTTCGATGTTTGCTGCAGCCCCGATGCGGCCTACGACGCGCGTCGGATCGCAGACAAGATAGACGTACCGTTCTATCTGCTCGATTACCGGGAGGATTTCGCGGAGGTGGTTGTCGATCCCTTCGTACCCGCGTACGAGAGCGGAGAGACGCCCAACCCCTGCGTCTGGTGCAATCGGGACATCAAGTTCGGGTCGTTCGTGAAACGAGCGATCATGCTGGGCTGCGAGTTCATGGCTACAGGTCACTACGTGCGGCGGGTCGATGGCCCAGATGGGGTTGAACTCCACCGGGGTCGTGACGACAGCAAGGACCAGACCTACTTCCTGTGGGCCCTGCCGCGAGAGATCCTCCGCTACCTGCTCTTCCCGCTGGGCGAACTGACCAAGGAGGAAGTGCGCGCATTGGCCGGAGAGCGTGGCTTCGCGACCGCCTCCAAACCCTCGTCGAACGGACTCTGTTTCGTTTCCGATTCGGTGCGTGAGTATATGGAAGAGCGGAGCAAGGAACGACCCGGACCGATCGTGGACGCCGCCGCAGGCGGAGAGGTGATCGGGGAACACCGGGGGGTGCAGTTCTACACGATCGGCCAGAAGAAGGGGCTGGGGCTCTACCACTCGCACCTCGAGCGTTACGTGATCGAGTTGCGGGCGAAGGACGATACCGTCGTAGTGGGCACCCGGGAGATGTGCCACTTCACGACTCTTACCGCTCACCGTGCCAACTTCCACTGTGCGGCGGAGGATCTTCCGCAGAGGGTGATGGCACAGGTCAGGTACCGCCAGAGGCCGGTGCCGGCGCGCCTCGAACTGGCTGAGGACGTCACCTTCGCCCTCACCTTCGACGAACCGCTCTTCGCGGTCACCGTGGGGCAGTCGGCCGTGCTGTACGACGGGGACAGGTTGCTGGGCGGCGGAGTGATCAGGGAGCGGGCCTGAGCCTCAACGCCTGAACGGTAATGGCCCAGCGGTTGAGTGTCAGTGCCTGAGTGGCAGTGCCTGGGGCAACGCCCGAGTTGCAAGGCTGAGTGGTGATGGCTGAGCCGTATTGGCTGAGTGAGATGGCTGAGCGGCAGTGCCTTGGCGGCAACGCCCGATCGCTTCGACGACGGCATTCAACTCTATCCAGCAGTACAACCAGTAGACTGCGCCAAGGAGGCCCGAATGGGATCGCTGCTGATCTTGGCTGTGCTGGTAGTACTGGTCGTCATTGCGGTAGGCATCTACAACCGCATCATCACTCTGGAGAACCGTTTCCAGAATGCCTGGAGCCAGATAGACGTGCAGCTCAAGCGTCGCAACGATCTGGTCCCCAACCTCGTCGAGACGGTCAAGGGGTACGCTGCCCACGAGCAGGCCGTCTTCGAAGAGGTGTCCCGCTCGAGACAACAGCTCATGGGGGCACGGTCGGTGGCCGAGTCGGCCGACGCAGCGAACATGATGAGCGCCGCGCTTGGTCGCCTGCTTGCGGTCGCCGAGGCCTACCCGGAACTGAAGGCGAACGAGAACTTCCGCCTGCTGCAGGAGGAGTTGTCGTCGATCGAGAACAAGATCGCTTACGCCAGGCAGTTCTACAACGACGCAGTGCTGCAATACAACAACGTGATCGAAACGGTGCCCGGCATGTGGCTCGCCGGTCCGATGGGCAAGGAGGAACAGGTCTTCCTGGAGATCCCGGAGACCGAGCGGCAGGTGCCGGCGGTTTCTTTCAGCTGAGCTGACCGGTGGGAGTCCCGGCAGTCGCACCTACAGAGGGTCGCCTCTCGTTGCTCGACTGGCGAGCGGCGAACGTCAGGGCTTCATGGCTGCTGGCGTTGGGGATCGTAGCCGTGTTCGCCGGCATCGGTTACCTGCTGGCGATTGCCCTCGATCCGTCCGAATGGTTCACCTACCTACTCGTGGCGGTGTTGGTGGCCGGGGGGCAAAGCTTCGTAGCGTACCGCTTCAGCGACCGGATGGCGCTCGCAGCCAGCGGAGCAAGGCCCGCTACCATCGAGGAGGAGCGCTACCTCGTCAACGTGTGCGAAGCAGTGTCGATAGGTGCGGGCGTTCCTGTACCTGACGTATACGTGATCGACGCCGAGCTGCCTAATGCGTTCGCCACAGGCCGTGATCCTGAACACTCGGCCATCGCGGTCACCAGTGGGATGCTCCGGGTGCTCGACCGCCAGGAGCTCGAGGGCGTCGTAGCCCACGAGATGGCGCACATAAAGAATCTGGACATCCGATTCGCGTCGATGCTCGCGGCGACCGTCGGCGCGGTAGTGCTACTTCGTGACCTGGTGACGAGATCGTTCCGTTACGGCCGACGCACACCTCGGCGTTCCAGTCGGAACAGCGGTCAGGTGGTGGCGCTCGTGGTCCTGGTCGTTGCTCTTGTGCTCGCGCCGGTCCTGGTGACACTCCTGAGGTTGGCGGTGAGCAGGAGGCGGGAGTACCTGGCAGATGCCACGGGGGCCTACATCACACGTAACCCCGAGGGATTGGCCAGGGCGCTTGAGAAGATACGCGATTTCGACGGCCCGCCCATGGAGGTGTCGCAAGGCGTCCAGCACCTCTTCTTCACCAATCCGCAGTTTCGCTTGAACGGAGCTGGTCTCCTCGCCACCCATCCACCGATAGAGGAGAGGATCGATCGCCTGAGGCGCATGTAGTACTTCTGCCGTTCGAGGGAACCCTGCCTTACGTAGTTCACAAAGGAAAGCCCCGCCGATGGGGCGGGGCTTCGTTCGGCAGCGGCCTGTGATCAGGCGTTGCTCTTCTCTTCTTCCTTCTCCTGCTCTTCTGCCTTGGCTTCGGCCTGCTTGGCCGGTCGCTTGCCTTCACGGAAGGCGGCGGTGAGCAGGGCAGCTGCCTCGGCAGCGTCGATAGCGTTCTCCTCATCGGTCGCGGCAGGCTCGGCCTTGGCGTCTTGGGCCTTAGCGTCTTGGGCCTTAGCGTCTGTGCCCTCGGCGTCTTTACCCTCGGCCGTCCGAGACTCGACTTCGGGTGCCTCAGCTTTCGGAGCTTCGGTCGAATCTCCGACCGGTGCCGCTGCCTCTGGCTCTTCGGCGGCCACAGCCGCGGTAGCTTCCTCTGCCTTGGCTTCTGGCTGCTCGGTCTCCGCTTCGGCTACCGGTTCTTCGCCAGCCTGAGCGGCAGTGGCGGCACCAGCGTCCTCGCCCGTCTGAGCGGCGTCCGCGGCCTCCGCTTCCTGGCTACCGTCCTCTTCCTTGCCTTCGGTGAGCCCGAACTGGGCGAAGAGGTCGGCGTAGACGTCACCGAGCTTGGTCGTGGTCTTGGCCGAAGCGTCGGTAGCGGCGTACGAGTAGTCGTAGTCGATGCCCTGACTGCGGCGGCCACCACGACGTCCGCCTCGCCGGCCCGCTCCGCGTGCTGCGGGAGCGCCAGACGGGACTGCGCCGTCGAACTCGCCGGCCGTGAAGGGGAGAAGGCGCTTGCGCGAGAGACTGGCGCGCTGTTCGACCGGATCGATGTTGAGGATCACTGCCGTGATCTCGTCACCCTTGGCGAAGTGCTCGCTGATGTCCTCGATGTGCTCGTGGGCGAGCTCGCTGATGTGCACGAGGCCCTCGATGCCCTCTTCTATCTCCATGAAGACGCCGAATTCGGTGATGCCGGTGATCGGACCGGTGACCTCGGTGCCGGGCGGGAAGCGGTCGGGCAGGCTGCTCCACGGATCGGGCTGAGTCTGACGCAGGCCGAGGGAGATCCTCTGCTGGTTGGTGTCGATTTTGAGGATCATAGCTTCGACGTCGTCGCCCTCGTTGACGACTTCCTTGGGGTGACGAACCCGCTTGGTCCAGCTCATCTCACTGACGTGGATGAGGCCCTCGAGACCTGGCTCGATCTCGACGAACGCGCCGAACGGGGTGAGGTTGGTTACCTTGCCAGAGACCTTGTTCCCGATGTGGTAGTTCGCCAGGACGTTCTCCCACGGGTTCGGCACGAGCTTCTTCATGGAGAGGTTGATGCGCTCGCGCTCGAGATCCATGTCGAGGACTTCGACACGGACCTTGTCTCCCACGTTCACTACTTCACGGGGGTGGTTGAAACGGCCATGGCTCAGTTCGCTGCGATGAACGAGGCCATCGATACCACCGAGGTTCACGAACGCACCGAAGTCGGTGATCTCCACTATCTCGCCGTCGAGGCGCAAACCGGGTTCGAGCTTCTTGAGGGTCTCTTCCTTCTGGCCGGCGATCTCCTCTTCGAGGATGGCGCGGCGCGAGATGATGACCCGGTTCCGCTTGCGGTTCAGCTCGATGATCTTGACCTTGAGACGCTTGCCCACGAAGGGGGCGAGGTCGTTGACCCTGCGAACGTCAGCCTGGCTGGCAGGCAAGAATGCGCGAATTCCAAGGTTCGCGACGAGGCCGCCGCGGACCTTCTCGACGATCTCCACTTCGACCGGCTTCTGCTTCTCGAAGATGTCCTGCAGAAGGTTCCAGGCCCGTTCCTGATCGGCCCGCTTCTTCGAGAGCACGATCGTGTTGTTGGGGATGTCGGAACGGATGACGTAGACCTGAATCTCGTCTCCCGGCTTGAAGTACTTAGCAGCCTCTTCGGCGTTCGTTTCGAACTCGAAGAGTTGGTTGTAGGGGAGGATGCCTTCGATCTTGGCGCCGACGTCGACTACGATTCCGTCCTGCGAAAGCATGATTACCGTTCCGTTGGTGATCATGCCGCGGTGAACCGGCTTGCGAGCCAATTGTTCGTCGCTGGCCGCAAGGACTTCTTCCATCGTCATCTCGGAGTCACGCTCGGACTCCTGCGTCGCAACGTCGGTTTGGGAGGTGTCAGAAGTCGTGTCGTTCGCCGCTGCGGTGTCTGCACCCTGCTCAACCGCCGCAGTCGGGGCCTGGCTCGAGCTTTCCTCCGGGGCTTGGTCGGTGGCCGTGGCAGGGTTCTCCGCGGCCTGGTTTAACTTGTCATCCATGTAAGGGGATTCCTCCTTGCCTAGATTCTGGGCAACGCACCATTTAATCACAAAATTCCTCTTTAGCGCAAGCTGAGAGACGCTGTGGACGGGCCTTTGCCCACCTTCTCTGGGCCTCGTTCAGGACGCCCCTCAGGCTAAATCGGTAGTCTTGGCAGCGGATTGCTCGGGTGTCGTGAAAGACCGGTCGAACGGGCCGTGAGCCAAAAAAATGGCTCCGTGTGGGAGCACGAAGCCGAAGAGGATGGGTTGAGGCAACTGGGAGGTTCGCCTCAATACGAATCCAAGCTTACGAAGGGGCTCTTACAAAAAACTTACAGAGGGCGGCTATTGCCCAGTGTCAATGAGGAGCTTTCTTCCCACTAGAGGTATTGAGCGTACGCCTCGCAGACTCTAGCGTTTCATTCAACTTGATTACCCACGGACTTGAAGAGTTTGGTAGAAACGATAGTCCCACCAAGTCTTCCTCTCCGAGCCTTAACCTGGTCACATCCCAATCAATCGGAATTGCAGACACGAGCCGATATTGCCCACTATCGCGATCGTAGTCGACTGAGATACCCTCGACGGACTTTGTTAATTGATGTCTGAACTGATGAAAATATGACCTGGCACTACGAGGTTTGTAGTTTGGGAAGAGATCGGACAAAATTTGCTGGAGTGATGCGGAACCGTTTTCAAGGAAGTAGCAAATCATTTCGATCCCGCGCGTCAATGGGAGGTGTATAGGACTGCCGTCTAAACGAAGCTCAGTCGCGCCGAGGCTAGTTACCTCGAGACCGCCGCGAGAAGTGGATAGTGACCTCGATTCTGCGAAGACAACAAATGCAAAGTCGTCAACAAGTGGGAGTTCGCGGGACAGGAGAGCCGGATTCATTAGTTCGGTGGCAATTTGTTCGATTCCTCTCAGTTCCACCTGATATTCGTTGGATCCGGTAAGCCACAGTTCTCTTGCGACATGAAGTTTGATCCAGCCCTGTTCTTGCCGAGCTCCCATCTTCTCAAGTTCACTCTCAACGTTCCGTAGCTCTGTAATTGCTTCGACTGAACCAATTGCCCCACTTAACCTTCTCAGAAGTATCTCTCTGAATCGATATGTGAGCCTGTCCGAACGGTCACCCACCAACCGTTCCGCGTTGCTCAGGTGTTCATAGGCGACGTCCAGATTGCCCTCGTGCCCATACAAGTAGGCTAAACAAACTCTTGCAAGAAACTCTTCATATCCAATGTCCAGATTAGCGGCTATTTCGAGGGCCTCTTCAAATAGGCTGATCGATTTGCTGACTCGACCGAAAGCCCATTCAGCTTCCGCCATGTGAATCCTAAGAATGGCAAGTAGGTGTCTAGGCACGGTTGAATCCTGAAGGGACGAAAGCTCAGCGATCGCATGAGAAAACCGCCCTAGCGCGATTAGAATTTGGATGCGGTGTATCCGCGCTCGTATTGCGTCTACGCCGCTTGTAATGGCAACATTCTGTTCGATAAATGCCAGTGCCCTTTTAGCTTGGCCGACTCTCCCATTTAACACAGCCAGTTGGCTAAGTATGTCGGGCGCCAAAATGCTGAATTGGGGGGCTGTCTGCACAAGTTGCCAGGCCGTCTCCGCATCTGATAGCGCGGTTCGTAAATCTCCGCTTGTTTCCTCGTGCAGGCTTTTTACGCGGTAATATAGGACTTTATCGTATGTAGATAGTGACTCACAATCGACCTTTAGCAGCTCCGGAATTACTTCATCGCCTCGTTCAATATATGCAAGTGCATGTGCGAGGTTTATTCGAGCAGCCTCATTCCCGCGATCTATGGCTCTGTAAAAGAGCTCTACTGCTCTCATATCCTCATGGAGATGAAAGTAGCAGATTCCTGCCCATCGATCATCCAATTCTGATTGAACTGGTAACTCCGTATAACATCGAATGCCATCCTCAAAGCGACGAAGGAACACCCACCCCTGAACCGGACTTTCTAGAACTACTCCAGGATGCTTTTCGCCAACTAGTTGGTCTACTACAGCGGACAATTGGGGGCCTCTATCGCTTTCGCAAAAGCTTTTTACCACCTAGTACGTGTAAATGCAATTCAGGACCAAGTTTATATGAGGTCCTCCTCTTCGGCGCTTGCTGATCTGAAATGTGAGTTTATTGACGTTATTGCATTGAGGTGTTAAATTAGCTGTATCAATCGTGTTGGGAGATACGATTGAGTCGGTGGATCTGCACATACGCAGATTTGGAGCCGAGGTTGGTTGCCTCTACGCCAACCACCAGAGATCCTTTCGGGAATGGGAGTTCCCAAAAGGCACCGTGAAGTAAGGCTTTACGGTGAGTTCAGGTGCCGACGGCACGAGCGAAGGATGGGTTGAGATGAAGAACAGTGGCAAGCGCATCTTCTATTCGGTGGTATTTGTAGCTCTCGTGAACCTGCCGCTGGTTGTATTGGCCGGCCACTCGGCTGCAACTCGCTAGTAACGTCGATTTTCAAAGTGGGTGCGTGGCACGTTCACGCACCCAGGCTTATTTATTGCGAATCATTGGCTACCGTTCCCTGAAGCAATTTCACCCTAATTCCTCCGTTATTCAGCCCCTGCACGGACCTGCTTTCAAGTGGGAGACTTTCGAACGGGGATGGATCGACACACAACACTGCCAGGTGCCATCCGACGCAGTTATTTTGAATGACTTTTGCGAATGTTCCAAGAAATTCGGGACTTGACAGCCGCTTCCCGTAGGGAAGGTTTGAAACTAGCAACTGCCTCTCCGTTCCCTCGGCTAGTTTTGACAATGGCACTTTGAGAGCGTCAGCCAGATAGAAGTCGACGAAATCGGCAACGCCACCTCTGGCTGCGTTCAATCTTGCTATGTTTATGGCTTTTTCGTCAATATCGAACCCAACTATCCGACCTGGAATGCTGCTCCGAATGTTTTCCTTAGCTTGCCGCCGGTAGTACTCCCATTTCCTAGGCTCGAAGAGTGGGCTTAGTTCGAAGGAGAAGCGGCGGTTAAGTCCAGATGGAATACCAGCAATCGCTTGAGCGGCCTCTATGCACAACGTTCCGCTACCGCAAAATGGGTCAACGATGAGACGTGCCGTCTCGAAACGAGCTGCCAGTAAGACATATGAAGCAAGTGTTTCACGTATAGGAGCAACTGTAGCCAGTCGGCGCCATCCCCTTTTGTGCAGATGCTCCCCGCTGGTATTGAAGCTCAAAGTGCATTGATCCCCGTCCAACCGGACATGGAATCGCAACTCAGCTTTAGTGGAAGAGGTGACAGTGGGGAGGCCAAGTTCCCGCAGTCGACTGTTCACTGCATCTTCAATGATTGACTCAATCTTCCTCTTATGGTTTACGCGGGACTTTCTAGACGTCACACTCAGCCGAATGCCTCTATTGTCCCCGATAAAAGTTTCCCACCTAACCTTCTTGGAGCGGTTGAAAAGGGCCTCTGTGGTTGGCGCAGGAAAGGTCGCAACTCGCATCAGGACTCGGCTCGCGGTCCGAAGGTGGAGGTTCGCCGTATACATGAGATCTGTCCGACCTCGAAAGTGAACACCCCCCTTGATCCGCTCGATGATTGTCGGTGCTACAGGAAGTTCGGCGAGTTCGCGGGTTACTGCCCATTCCAAGCCCGGGGAACAAACTGCAACGAAATCATGAGTCTGAGCAAGAACGTGCCTTTTGACCCTTCGTCTAAGAGCACGCC
>DASVCN010000008.1 GCA_036381595.1 Trueperaceae bacterium
ACCCGGTCGATTAGGGAATCCCTGGGAGGCTGGCGCGACAGGTACTGGCGCTGTATCGAGCTCCAGCTCGTCGGCCTCCCAGAAAGCTCGAGGATTATCCGTTGTCGCTGAGTTACTTAGGCCGTCGCGTGCTGATCGCCATGTTCAGTCTCTGGGCGGCGATCACTATCCTCTTCGCCATGATCCACCTGGTCCCCGGCGATCCGGTATCAGCGATCCTGGGAGACGCCTATACCGAACGGGCTGCTACCGCTTTGCGGGCTCAGCTCGCATTGGATCGACCGTTACCCGTTCAGTACGTCACGTATCTCGGTTCGATCCTGACAGGTGACCTGGGTACCTCGTACATAAGTCGGCAACCTGTGATGGGCGAGGTCCTCGGCAACTTCGGTTTCACCCTCAGGCTGGCCCTCGCTGGCTTGGCTGTATCCGTGTTGCTGGGAATTCCGCTGGGCTTCATCGCCGCACTCCGCCGCGGGCGCCTGGCCGACATCGCCGCCATGACGGTAGCGGTCTTGGGCGTGTCGATGCCCGGCTTCTGGCTCGGGATCCTGCTGATGGTGATCTTCGCGGTTCAGCTGGGATGGTTCCCTCTCATCGGCATCGGAAACGAGGGCGACGTCGTCGACATCGGTCGACATCTTGTACTTCCCGCTGTCACCCTGGGCATGCGAGGCGCCGGCCTGATCGCGCGAGTCACGCGCAGCGCTCTTCTCGAAACGCTGAACCAGGATTACGTCCGCACGGCGCGAGCCAAGGGCGTTCACGACAGGACCGTCGTGGTCGCGCATGCGCTCAGGAACGCGATGTTGCCGATAGTGACCGTAGCCGGCCTCGATCTTGGCCGGATGCTTGGTGGGACAACCGTTATCGAAACCGTATTCAGTCGGCCCGGTACTGGCGTCCTCCTGATCCAGGCCGTGCTCACTCGGGACTATCCGATGATCCAGGCGGCGTTCCTACTCTTCCTGACCGTAATCATCGTCATCAACCTGCTGGTGGATGTTCTATACGCCCGGCTCGATCCGAGGGTGGTCTACGCGTGAGGCGTCCCCGATTCCGCAAGTTCCTGCGGATGCCCACCGCGATCATCGGCCTCGTGATCCTAGCGGTCGTGGTTCTGAGCGCGATATTCGCTCCTTACCTGACCCCGTACGAGCCCACCCACCAAGACCTCCTGCATAGAGTCGCACCGCCCAACTTCGAACACCTGCTGGGGACCGATCACCTGGGCCGCGACGTTCTGACTCGCCTCCTGTACGGCGCGAGGATTTCGTTGTTCACCGGGTTCGTTTCGGTAGGGATCGGCCTACTACTCGGCATGATCGTCGGACTCACGGCCGGTTACTTCGGGGGTCGGACCGACAACGCGCTCATGTCGATGATGGACGTCCTGCTAGGCTTCAGGACCTACCTCCTCGCGATCCTGGTCGTGGCGATACTCGGCACTTCGCTCTTCAATCTCACGATCGCTATCGGGACTGCAACCTTCCCACAGTTCGCTCGGATGGTGCGCTCCGAGGTCCTATCGGTACGAAGCCGCGACTTCGTCGAAGCTGCCCGTGCGCTAGGTGCCCGAGATGTGGTGCTGATAGGCCGGCATGTATTCCCACAGGTACTCGGGCCCACCGTCGTGATGGCGACCTTCTTCGTGGCTACCGCGATCGTGATCGAGTCCTCCTTGAGCTTTCTCGGTCTTGGCCCCCCGCCGCCGACTCCCTCGTGGGGACTGATGATCAACGAGGGACGACGCTACATCCTCGACGACGCCTGGCTACCCGCCATTCCCGGGTTCGCCATCATGCTGGTCGTCCTCGCCTTCAACCTGCTTGGCGATGCACTGCGCGACGTGCTCGATCCACGAATCTGACCCAGCGTCAGATGGAACAGCTCAATCACATGGTTCACGAAAGGAGCCAAATGTTCGCTACCAAGGATGAATGGAAGGCTTTACAGGGACTCGCCTCGAGCGAGGAGGTAGAACGCACGGCAACCGACCTGGTCAAGTGGCACCGCCACTCCGGAACCGCAGGTGAGTATCAGGCAGTCGCCTATCTCAAGAACCGTTTGGACGAGTTGGGCATACCGACCGTTGTTCACAGCTTCGAAGCACTCATCAGCAATCCCTTGCAGGCGTCGCTCACGGTACACGCGGGAGACAGGCGCACGGTGGAGGTGGTTACTCACCCTTTCTCGGCCAGCGCTCCAGCTGGGGTAACGGGTGCTGTGGTCTACGCCGGCAAGGACGCCGATGCCTCCAAGGCAGACGTAGCAGGGAAGATCGCGATAATCGACGGCGCGGGAACGCCGTTCTCGGTCAATCAGTGGCTGTCCCGAGGCGCGATAGGGATCCTGTGCCACTCGAGGGCCCGGGTGGTGCAGGAGTACATCATCTCCGGGGTCTGGGGCACACCTGATCCGGATTCCGCCAAGACGCTGCCGACGATACCGGTGGCCAGTATCGACAGCGAGACGGGAGATCTCCTGCGCAGGCTACTGGATGAGTCCGAGGAAGAAGTCCTGGTGACCCTCCGCACCCGTCTCGACACCGGGGTCAAGTCTCTGGAGTTCCCGGTGGCCGAAATCCGGGGGAGCGAGGAGACCGACGAGTTCGTATTGCTTGCCGGCCACCTCGACTCCTGGTACGAGGGTGCCCAGGACAATGCCGCCGGCGACGCGGCCCTTCTCGAGGTCGCCCGTGTCTTGCAGCAGAACCGGAGCAAGCTTGGCCGTAATGTCCGGATCGCGTGGTGGGTAGGTCACTCCCAGGGGCGATTCTCGGCCTCGACCTGGTATGCCGATAACTTCTACGCGGACCTCAGTCGGAACTGCGTGGGCTATTTGAATCTCGACCAACCCGGTCATAAGGATGCGACCTGGCTCAAGACGTTCTCGACACCTGATGCCGCCCGCTTTCTCGCCGCCATGGTGAAGGAGCTGTCGGGCCAGGAGGTAAAGCCGCCCCGGCCTCCCAGGAACGCCGACCAGTCGTTCTGGGGAGTTGGCCTCCCGTCGTTCTCCTTCCTTCCGCGTTTGAACGACGAGTCACCGGACGAGGCTCCGGATGAGATCGGTGCGCGGAAACCCTGGTACCAGCACACTCGGTTCGACACTATAGACAAGCTCGACTTCCCGCTGTTGGCCCAGCAGTCGGGTTATGTCGCGGTAACAATGCTGGAACTCTCTATCCGCCGCCTGTTGCCGTGGGACCACGCAGATACGGCGAACGCCTTCCGGAAGCGCCTGAACGAGCTAGCGCAGGAAAGCGGTGACGCCATCGACCTCTCACCCTGCCTCGCCGCGGCGCAGCGTTTGCAAGAGGTCGGCTGCCGGGTTCGCGAGCTTCCCCACGACACGCCTCTGTCCGATTCTTTGAACGGCGCCATCCTACGCGCCAGTCAGAGCCTCCTGAACGTCTACTTCACTGTACGCGGCCGTTACCATCACGACCCTGCTGTCACGTTTCCACTGCTCCCCGGCCTCCGTGACGTCAAGAGGTTGGCTGCAACCAAGGCCGGGTCGGAAGAACGCCTGTTCCTCCGCACCTATCTCATCAGGGAGCGCAACCGGGTAACCGACGCCCTCCTGACTGCTGCAGAGGAGCTGGAGAGCGCTCTTCCGCCATCGTGACCGGGCGACGTGTCCCAACGCTGGCCGCAGCGGAGGAGATCAAAAGAGAAGCGGAGGGGCGCCTCCCGGTCATCCTCGACGACCTCGAGGCGATGGTCGAGCTGGAAACGCCTACTGGCGATGCGTCCGGGATGACGAGATTCGCCGAGTATCTGCTGGACAGGGTCGGCAGCGTAGCGGCGTCCATCGAGAAGCTACCGGGCGGGATTCAGGGTGATCACCTTCGTTGCGAGTTCGGGCGAGGCGATGAACAAATCCTGGTGCTCAGCCACATGGACACCGTATGGCCGCTAGGTACTGTCGCTAACTGGCCCTTCACCGTCGAGGGCGACCGGGCATACGGCCCGGGAACGGCCGACATGAAGGGCGGTCTCGCCGTGGCCTTGCACGCGATCGAGCTGCTCCTGGAAACGAAACTGCTCTCCCAGCAACGGGTAGTGTGGCTGATCACTACCGACGAAGAGGTCGGCAGCCCGTCTTCCCGGCCGCTAATAGAAGCTGAGGCCAAGCGAAGTGGTCGAGTACTGGTGACCGAGCCCGGAGACCCGGAGCGTGGGGCGGTCAAAACGCGGCGGAAGGGGACCGGAGCCTTCGATATCAGAGTCAGAGGGGTGGCATCACACTCCGGCGCCGCACATGCCGAAGGGGCAAGCGCGACCAGCGAACTAGCTCGGCAGATCGCCCGGATCGACTCCTGGACCGATTACGCCGTTGGCACCACCCTCAATATCGGCGAGATAGGAGGAGGGCAGGCGCGCAACGTCGTGGCGGACTCGGCCTGGGCGAGCGTGGACGTGCGCGTCGAGGAGCCGGGGGCAGCGAAGCATATCGAATCGGCCCTCAGGAATCTCGCTCCGATCGACGGCAGGACGACGATCGAGGTGTCTGGCAGTATCACGCGGCCACCGATGTCCCGGCCCCCCTGCGTGGCGAGAACGTACGACTTGGCGGTCGAGTGCGCTCGTGCTCTTGGCCTTGAGTTGCCGGAGGTCAGTAGCGGCGGCGCCAGCGACGCTAACTTCACTGCTGCCCTGGGCGTTCCGACCCTCGACGGGCTGGGCGTCGTAGGAGGGGGCATGCACTCCAGCGGGGAGTACATCGTCGTTCCTTCTCTGCCCTCCCGAACCGCACTCCTTGCCATGCTCCTGACCGCGCCTATCCAGGTGGCGAAAGCGTGACCGAGGAGTTCGAGTACGGGCAGGTCCTCGCCTCGGTGCAGGAGAAGGTGCGCCTGCTCAGTGCCGGGCGCACCGCCATCCGCGCGAGCCAGATGATCGCGGATGCCGAGAGCGGCGAAGTGCTGCGCGACCACACCCTGGTTATCGAAGGTGGGCTTGTCAGAGAAGTCGTCCCGTCGGATTCGTTCGAGATTCCCCAGGATGTCGAGGTCATGGATGTTCCGAGCGGCACTCTCCTCCCTGGGCTCATAGAGACCCACTGTCACGTGACCGGTGAGTGGAGCGAGGATCCTCACGCGACCCATCTGGAGCCGTTTCCCGAGGCGCGCGTCATCCGCGGCATGGTCGACGCCTGGGCCGTTCTCACTGCCGGGTTCACCTCCATCTACAGCATGGGCCACGGGCATCCGAACTACGTAGCCGCCCTGAAGTCGCTGATCGACGACGAAAGGTTCCCTGGGCCCCGCATACATCACTGCGGCTGGGCGATATCGCAGACGGCGGGCCACGGGCATGTGCGCGAGTGGAACTACGAACTCGCGAGCAGCCTCAAGGTGCGCAGTACCTTCGCCGATGGGGAAGCGGCCCTTCGCGCTGTAGTCCGCGAGAACATCGGGACGGGCGCGGAGTTCATCAAGGTGTTCGCCGGCGAGGGCGGCTATACCGCCCCAAGTCATATATCCAGGAGGCTCGATTTCAGTGGAGCGGAACTGAGAGCCGTTACCGATGAGGCGCACCGGTTGGGCTATCGCGTGGCGTCGCACTGCATGACACTGGAACATGTGAGGCACGCCCTTACCAATGGTGTCGACCGGATCGAGCACGGACCCACCGTCTACGAGCCTGACTTCGTGCCGATTCTGCAGGAAAACCAGGCGGCTTGGTGCCCCACGCTCAGCCAACTGCACTGGGGCTTGGAGGAGCGAGTGAAGCGCGGCTTCGATACGGCTACCACCCGAAGGATCGAAGCAGCCCTTGACGCGCGCTGCCGGATGATCGTCGAAGCGCTCGAGGCGGGCGTAGTGGTGGGTTTCGGCACCGACAACCGGATGCGTCCCAAAGCGGGAAGGAACGGCATCGAGTTTCGTCTGATGGTGGAGCGAGGAATCCAGCCGGGAACCGCGCTCGCACTAGCGACGAGCAACGCAGCAAGGTTGGTTGGCGTCGACGATCAGTTGGGCTCCATTCGCCCCGGGATGGTCGCCGACCTCATCGTCGTCAACGGGAACCCTCTGCAGGACATCGAGGCTGTAAGCGAGCGCGAGAACATCGTCCAGGTGCTCCGCAGTCCTGTTCGTGTCAGGCCCAAACCTCCCATCAAGAGGGGGGCGAGCTATGGGTGATGAGGCGAAGGAGCGAGTGCTTGCCGACATCGAGCGGCGGCGCGGGAAGGTGACCGACGATCATAGGTTCATCGCCGGTCACGACCCGGAGTTCCTGAGGGAATACGAGGCGATCTACGAAGCGACCCTGGGCGAAGATGTCGAGTTGCCCGTGCGGGTGCGGGAATACGTTGCGATAGCGATCCTGCTCACCCGCGGTGCAAGCGATGGCGGTATCGAGAGGCACATGCGGCGAGCGTTAGCTCATGGCGCCACCATCGATGAACTCTTCCAGGTCGTTCGGGCGATGATCCTCCCCGGGGGAGCGCCGGTATTCAATCGGGGTGTTTCCATCCTTCGGGGTATCGCGAAGTCAGAGGGTAACGACGGCTCTGGACCGGATCCGAGCTGAAATTCACCAGACCAGACTCGGTGCCTTCCTGAAGACTTATGCCGCCTGCGCGTTCACTCGAACCTAACTCCCCGCAACGCCTTCACGAACAGGTCATCGCCGCCCAACTGCCCGCCTTTGAGCGCGAGTTCGATGCCATCGAGGGTGTGGCCGGGCGCGTACGCCCGGCACAGGGGAACGCCTGGGTCCAACCGGCCGATCATCTCGAGCGCCCGGATACCTGTGCGCTGTACGGTCTTGCTGGAGCTGTCGCCACCGGCGATGACCGCCCGTTTGACCTCCAGTAGCTCCACGGCGTTACGGAGTAGTTCGGCGAAGAGCTCGCCTACCGAATCAGGGGAGAGGCTATCTCCGCCACCTCCCCGGCACGTCGCGGCTATCACCGCACCCCTCTCTTCCATCGCCGCGGCGACTCGCGAGAAAACTTCCTGGTTGTAACCGGCCGCTCCGAGCCTCGGTGAGACGTCGACTACGCTGAAGCCTGCCCGCTCCGCTACCCGCACCTGCAGCTCGGTCATCGGCGAGCAGCTGCCCGACAGCACCAACAGCCTCTCGGCCCCGGCGATTGCACGCAAACCGCCGCCAACCATCTCGACCTCCGCTTGTCGTCCGGAAGGAGCACCTTGCGATACCGCGCCCTCCGAGTTACACGAAGCAGATTCCAGGCCCGCGTTCCAGACACTGGCCATCGCGCCCTCGACCGACGACGGGCCTATCAGCAGAGGCGCCGTTCCGGCTCGAACGCGTCGTTCCACCGCGGCGGCGAAGCGAAGCGTCTGCGACTCCTGCACCGCGTCGAACAGCGTCAGCCGTGGTCCATCGACCGCGGCAAGCTCCTCGGCGACCCGAGCGATGGCTGCTTCCACAGACTCATCGGACCCCATGGAGTCGACGATGACGTTGCCTATCCCAAGGCCGGCCCACTGGGCAAGCAGATGGGCCCGCAAGTCACTTTCGAGCATGGGGGTCGAAGGGTGATGGCTCATCACCGGGTGCCGGTCGATCCGATAGACCAGCCCGTCCCCGCCGTACCGCGCGAACAGGTGGCCGAACGACAGGTAGCGGCCCAGGTGGGGCGCCCCGCCCAACGCCCATAGCTCCTCCCGGCCGAACGATTCGGCCAGTAGCCGGGCTGCGACCCCGATGTTGCCGAGCGCCGGGCTGGAGTCGTAGGTCGAGCACACCTTGTAGTGCATGACTTCCGGCCGCAAGGCGGCGAGGCTCCCGAAGACCTCGGGCAGAGAAGCTTCCATCTGGGCCGGACTCATCGCCCTCGCGTCCCCGGCAACGCCGATCGCCTCGACGCGAGGGAACTTCGTTGACAGCTCGTCGGAAGTAGGCACCGCCGTGAACAGAACCGACCGCACTCCGGCCCAGACCAGCGCCTCCAGCGAGTCGGTAGAGCCGGTGAAGTCGTCGCCGTAGAAGGCGAGCCTCAGCCTGCCTTCCGACCCTCGGTAGTTCGGTTCGGACCGCAGCCCCATCAGTTCGCCCTCCGCCCGCCGACTGCTTGCGTGGTATGCCGTAGCCGACGGGAGGCACGGTGCCACGAGGAGGACCGGACATGGAAGGCGCGAACGAACTCATCGAGCTGGGACGTGAGCTGGCGCGACTCGGTTTCACGTGGGCGTCGAGTGGCAACCTGAGCATGCGAACCGGTGAAGGCTTCACGATGACGGCTTCCGGCTCCAGGCTGCCGCGACTCGGCGAGAACGACCTCGTTACGGTCGACGCCAATGGGGAACCGATCGCAGGTGCTGCTGACGCCAGGCCCTCCAAGGAGGCGGGGATGCACCTGGCCGTTTACCGGCGGGTAGCTGAAGCCAACTGCGTCATCCACCTCTCGCCACCGTTCACGACCTTCCTCGCGTGCTCCCAGCTGGCGCTTCCCGCCCACGCTTTTCCAGAGGGGATGATGCATCTGCGCGATGCGGTGAGGGTGCCTTACCGGCACGCGGGCAGTGACGAGCTGGCGCAGGAGGTTGGGCAGCACTGCACAGGATCGCAGGTGCTCATCCTCGAAAACCACGGCGCCCTGGTGTGGGCGGCCACTAGTGAAGAGGCTCTGCTCAAGCTGGAGGTGCTCGAGTTCGGCGCTCGGCTGGCGGTGCTGGGGAGCGCGACCGGCTCCGGCCTGAAGCTGCTTGGCAACGAGGTGGTCGATGAGTTCGTCTCCTCCGGGTACCGACGGTAGGAGCACCACCCGGCGCGACTCGGTTCGTCTCGCGAACGGCGGCCTCTCGAACATCTTCACGCCCCGACCCCGCTCCCGCTTCGGACCAGAGCGTCCAACTCCCGATAGGCCTCCACGGCAGGCCGGTACACCCGCCGGAACCAGTCGTCGTAGTCGAGGCTCCGTTCGGGGTGCGGCAGAACCACCCGCCCCTCTTCTCGGCCCACATCGTCGAAGCCTGAGAAGTGGCCCGTGGCGATGGCAGCGGCCGTCCCTGCGCCCACCAGTACCGACTCAGATGTAGCCGGAACACGGATGGGCAGGTTCATCACATCGGCCTTCGTCTGCAACCAGATCTCGTTGCCGGTTCCTCCGCCGATGGCCGTCACCTCTTCCGGCAGGGCCGCCATGCCCTCGAGCATTCGCCGGGATTCGCAGGCGAGACCCTCGATAACGGCCAGCAGCAGGTCGGCCTTGTTGTGGCCCCGGTGAAGACCCAAAAGCGCGCCGCGGGCAACGGGATCCTTCTGGGGTGGGCCGCTGCCGTCCAGATAGGGGAGCGCCAGGAGTCCGCTGGGACGATCGGTCACGAGGGACGCCAAGTGTGCCCCCGCAGCGACGACTTCCTGGAGGTCTTGGCCGGACGGTCCGTCAGACTCTGGCCGCGGGGTGGCTTCGACCGAGGACCGTCCGGCCCTCAGCTTGCTCGCCCACCAGGCGAACGTTCCGCCCGATGAACTGAGTCCGGCCATCTCGTAGTAGCCTCCGCTCACCCGGCAACCGTAGTTGTAGCCTTCGCTGCGCTGCCCAGTTGAGCGGCTCTGTTCGGCTGCTCGGGAGCCGCGCGCCGCTTCCGTAATCACCGAGTCGTGGGCGCCCAGATGCTCCAGCGGCCTTAGCAGGGTCTCGGCGGTGCCGAGCGAATCGAGGACGTTGGACGGTGAGTCGACGCCGGCCCCGGCCGCTCCGCAAGCGTGGTCGTGCCCGGCGATGACGACCGGGATGCCTTCGGGAAGACCCAACTGCGAAGCGGCCAATGCGCTGATCCTGCCCACGGCGCTCGTTTCGTCGACAACGAACGGCATGATCGAGGCGTCGATCCCGGCGCGAGAGAGCAGCTCCGCCGACCACTTCCGCTCCAGCAGAGAGAACGCCATCGTCCGGCAGGCGAGCGACGGCGAGGTGGCGGCCTCGCCGGTAAGCCGATAAGCAACGAAGTCGGGAGCGTGCAGCCACTTCCAGGCGCTCTCTAGCGCAGCGGGCCGGTGCCGCGCCAGCCACTGCAACTTGATCAGCGGAACCTTGGTGCTCGGCAGCACCCCCGTCTCGAGCCAAGTCCGCCTCGCCACTTCCGGCTCCAACCAGGCCTTAGCCTCGTGCTCGCCGCGCCCGTCGAACCAGGCGAGCAGCGGTGTGAGGGGCTCGCTGTGAGCGTCGATCAGTAGCCCCGCCTCGGCCATCCCGGCTATGCCGACCGCCTCGAGGCGAACTGTTCCGAGCCGGCCCGCTTCGGCCGGGCCTCCTCCTGCCGATCGGGTTCCTCTCTCTCGGGCATCGCCCGCTTCAGCTAATCCCGCCATCGCCCGGCGGCAGACCCTGACCACGCAAGCCCACAGTTCATCCGCCGGATGTTCCGCCCAACGGGCCTGAGGCCGGAGAGTGGGTGTCGGCTCCCGGGCCACGGACAGCAGGCGGCCGACCTCGCTCAGCACTCCCGCCTTCACGTTCGTTGTGCCGACGTCTATCCCCAGGAACATCTCAAGAGTTGTCGAGAGGTCAGGACTGACGCGTGAGCGCGGTTTGGCGTCGAGGCCCCGACGCGCTGGCCAGCATCCGCTGGGCCTCCTCCATCGCGACTCGCGGGCTGGACAGGACCGGCTTTCCAAGCCGATCTTCCAACGTAGGCGCCAGGCGGGCCATCGATCCTTGAGCGAACAGCAGCACGTCTGCCTGCCGGGCGGCCTCTTCGGCGATGCGGGTCACCATCTCATCGTGCTTCTCAACGTCACCGGCCACTAGGTAGTCGAGGGCGCCGTCGTTGAGGAAGCGCAGCACCTCGATCTCCTTGCCGGCTTCTCGGGCGGTCCGCTCGAGCAGACGGCAGGTGGGATGAAGGGTGCTCTCGACCGTCGCCAGCACCGCGACCGTGCCGCCCTTCTCGACCGCCTGGCGTGCCATCGGTTCATCGATCTTGAGTATCGGAGTAGGCACCAGCTGCCGGGCGATGTCGACGGTGTCGCCCACCGACGAGCAGGCGCTCAGTATGAGATCGACGCCGGCGTCGTGGGCCTGTTCGAAGTAGGTGCACATGCGCCTCGTCAGATGGTTGTCGACTCCTACGCGGCGGGCGTAGCGGAGCAGGTCGTCGTCGACGATATGGACGATCTCCACCTCGGGCAGCATCTCCTTGCTCAACTCCCCGAGCGGTGTGATCAGGGCGAGGTTGGTGTGCACTATTGCCATTCGCTGCATCGATCTGTCCTTCCTCATGCTCGGACGGCTAGCGACTGACCCGGGCTGACCGTCCGGGCCTCACGACCGAGGCCGCTCCTCATCAGGATGCCGCGACTCCTGGGCTGGAGAAAAGCATCATCTTCCGTGCCGCCAGTCGCCGCACGGCCCCACGCACGATCGGCAGGTAGGCTCGCGGGTCGAACTGCTCGGGGTTGGCGGCCAGGAACTGGCGGAGGGCATCCGTGTGCGCCGTCTTGAGCTCGGTGCCGATGTTGATCTTGCGGAAGCCGGCTTTGATCGCCTCGCGTATCGTTTCCTCGGCCAGCGACGATCCGCCGTGTAGGACCAGAGGCACGGGAACGGCCTGGTAGATCTCCGCGGCCCGTCCCAGTTCCAGCCTTGGAGTCGTCCTGTACGTACCGTGAGCGTTGCCGATCGCCACCGCCAGTGCGTCGATTCCGGTCGCTTCCACGAAGTTTACGGCCTCGTCCACCGTGGTCAGATCCGACGATTCGGTCGTAACGTCGTCTTCGGTCCCGCCGATGTGCCCCAGTTCCCCCTCGACCGAACTGCCCAGAGCGTGAGCGACAGCGACGACTCTGCTAGTGAGCTCGATGTTCTCGTCGAACGGGAGCAGTGAACCGTCGATCAGCACCGAGCTGAAACCTCGCCGCAGGCACCGGCAGGCTATCTCGAAGCTGTCGCCGTGGTCGAGCTGAACCACCACGGGTACGGTCGAGCGTTCGGCGGCTCGAACCATCTCCTGGGCCAGCTCGTCCAGCCCAGCCGCTTCGAGCTGCTTCGGGCTGGCCTGCAGGATCACCGAGCGGCCTAGTTCCTCGGCCGCAGCCAGGGTTCCCTGTATGTCCTCGCGGGTGACGACGGTGAAGGCGCCTACCGCGCTGCCCTCCCGGTCGGCCTCTGCCAGAACGTCTCGTAGTGTCGCGATCACTTTTGGCTCCTCGCAAAGCTTTCAGTAACGATCGTCATCCCTTGACCGAGCCCGAAAGCATGCCGCGGATGAGATGGCGTTGGAAGACGAAGACGAACAGCACCGCCGGTATCACCGCGATCACGGTAGCGGCCGCCAGCTGGTTCCACACGATGATGTCGTCCCGGAAGAAGTCGGTAAGGCCCACGGGAAGAGTCTTGGCCTCGGTGCGTGTGAGGGTGAGCGCGAACATGAACTCGTTCCATGAGAACAGGAAGGAGAGGATCGCCGCCGCAACGATGCCGGGCCGGGCCAGAGGCAGCGCCACCAGCCAGAAGGTGCGCGGGTTGTCGCAGCCATCGACCTTGGACGCCTCCATCAGCTCCTTCGGGATGGAATCGAAGAACCCTCTAAGCACCCAGATCGCGAATGGCAACGAGAAGAAGACGTTAGCGATGACCAGGCCGGTCCTGGTGTCGAGGAGCTTCAACTGGCTGAAGATGATCAGGAACGGGATGATGAACGAGACCGGTGGGACCAGGCGACTCCCTATGATCACGTTGAAGATGACGTTCGAGCCTCGTTGCGGGAGCCGGCTGAAACCGTAGGCGGCGGGGACGCCCAGCGCCACGCAGACGAGCGTGACCCAGGTCGACACCACCAGGCTGTTGACGATGTTGCCCACGAAGGAGCTGTTCTGCAGCACACGGACGTAGCTGCTCAGATCGGGCTCCGGGAACCAGATCGGCGGCAGCTGGAAAACGGCGGCATTGTCCTTGAACGAGGTGCCCAGAGTCCAGAGGATCGGGAAGACGATTATCACGACGTAACCGAGGAGCACCGCGTGCAGCAGCAGAGAGCGAGTCGTCTTGGCGTTCACATCCGCTCCTAACTCTGTTCTTCGCGGCTCAACAGCCTGAAGTAGATGGCTACGAAACCGATGGTGATCAGCAGCATGATGACGCTGAGCGCCGACGCATACCCCTGGCGCAGCAACAGGTTGCCTCGCCGGTAGATCGCCAGTGCCAGAACCTCGGTGGCCTCACCGGGGCCACCCCCAGTCAGGACGTACGGCAGGCCGAATTCACGGAAGACGAACATGGTGCTCACCACCAGAACGATCAGCAGCTCGGGCCGTATCGAGGGGATGGTGATGTGCCGGAAGTAGGCGAGGGGACCCGCTCCATCGATCTTGGCCGCGTCGTAGATCTCGCTAGGGATGCGCTGCAGTCCCGCGTAGAGGATGAGGATAGAGAATGGCGATCGGTACCAGACGTCGGCGCTTACCAGAACTGCCATGGCGGCTACGGGATCGCCCAGCCAGTGATATGGGCCCTGCAAGATTCCGATATTGACGAGGACGACATTGAGGATGCCATAGATATCGTGGATCATCCACTTCCACATGATCGCTGTAGCGACCGGCGGAATCATCCACGGGATCAGGATGACGGGCAGATAGAACCACTTCCCGCTCCTGACGTTGTCCAGGACTATCGCGATGAGCAGCGACAGGCCCACGCCGAAGACAACCGAGGAAGCGGAGTAGATCGTTGTCGTACCGAGATATCCCCAGAAGGCGCTGCTGGTGAGAGCCTCGCTGTAGTGGTGCAGACCCACGAACCCGAACCGTTGCCGCAGCAGATCACGGTTGAAGAAGCTTGTGTATATCAGATACAGGGTCGGGAACCCGACCACCAGCATTATCACCAACAGACTGGGCAGCGTGACCAGCTGGCCGAATCGGTTGTCCACGAACCGGGCGAGGGAGGCGAGCGGGCCTTTTCTGGCTGGACCGCCCATCTCACGGGCAGCATTCATGTCGACGGACATGCGTCTCCTAGTAACCGGGGCAGGAGCCCGGGTGATGCCGAGCTCCTGCCGGCGTGGCGGGAAACTTGCGTCAGTAGACTTCCAGCTCTTGGAGTCGGTCGTCGAGCCAGTCGAGCGCCTCCTGCGGTTCCATCTGCCCGTTCAGAACGTTCTGGAGGGCCTGGTTGACGGGCTCCAGGTAGGCGGCGTAGCCCTGATGGATGTCGCTGTTGGCCCTATTGAACTGCTCCAGTATCGCGTCGGCGTAGCTGAAGTGCTTCTGAAGGTAGGGACTCTCGTAGGTGGAGCGCACGACAGGGATGTTGCCTTCCACAGCGCCCTCGTTCCAGCTCGAGGCGTAGGTCCCCATGAACAGGGCGAGTTGCTTGGCAGCTTCGATGTTGGGCGAGTCGGCGTTGACGACGACGCCGTTGTAGGAGGCGTTGTAAACGAACTCGTTGTCCATCTCGCTGGCCGGCCTGATCGTGGGCAGAGGAGCGACCTCCAGATACTGACCGTAGGGAGTGGACTGGCGGGTAGCGTCGATGACGCCGCCGGTGCTCAGAAGCGCCATCGCGGCCTGACCACCACTCAGAACCTCGCCGGCATCGCCGGCCGTGTACTCGGTGACGCCCTCAGGCACGGAACCGCTCTCCATCAAGCCATCGAGGAACTCGAGAGCCTGGAGGCCCTCCTCGCCCAGGAAGGCTGGAGTGCCGTCCTCGTTCCACATCTGGCCACCGCCGCCCTTGAGGAAGCTCTTGAACGTCCACAAGCCGTAGTCGCCGAGGGTCGGGAAGGCGAAACCGAAGGTTTCCGGGTTGCCGTCACCGTTCTCGTCTATCGTGAGCGCCTGGGCAACCTCGAGCAGTTCGTCCCAGGTCTGCGGGGGGCCGTCGAAGCCGGCCTCCTCCAGGAGGTCACTGCGGTAGCCGAGCATGAGCGTTTGCCCGTAGTGCGGCATCCAGTAGAGTTCCCCATCGTAGGTCCCGGCCTCGACCGCGCTGGGCAGCCAGTCCTGGCGGAGTCCCTCGGGCACGACGTCGTCGAGTGGGACGATCCAACCGTTCCGGGCCCACTCGGGGTTGCCCAGGCCCACCAGGACATCGATCACGTCGTAAGTGCCCTCGCCCAAGGCGAGGGTACGGGCCCATTCGGTGGTTTGGCTGAGGTCGGGGACCGGGACGATCTCCACGTCGATTCCCGTCCACGCCTCGAACTCGAGGATCGTTTCGAGGATGGCGGGGTCGCCGTCGATGCTACCGGCATTGCCCCAAACGAGTCGGTCAACGCCCTTGGCCCACTCGGGTTGCGCCAGGGCAGAGCCGGCACAAACCAGTACCAGCCCGGCGATTATTGCTCTGATCCTGCGGATGTTCATCTGTCAGCTCTCACTTTCCTAGTCGAACTTCCCATCACGAGCGACGCCATACGGGAGGAGCCGCGCCTCGGCTCAGGGCAAGCGACCACCTCCCTCGGTTAGATGTTTTCCTAGCCGAGAAACATGCCCGGGATCGGGCTGATGAAGATCAGTCATCGTCCACGGCTCCGACGGTCTCGTTCACGGGAGCCAGGGTGTCGATGTAGTGGGTGACGTGCAACGCCATGACGGAACGCACGTTCTCGCGATCGCCGCGCTCCAGGACGTCGATGATCCTCTGATGGTCGCGGGCGGCCTCGTCGAGGTTGCGGGCGATGAGCTTGGTGACGACCATGTAGGTGCGGATCCGGAAGCCGATGCCCTGCATCACCTCGATCAGGGCGCCGTCGTTTGAAGCGCGGAGCATGGCCTGGTGAAAGGCCTCGTCGTGCTCTACCACGCCCAGGAAGTCGTCGCGCGCCGCCGCCTCTTCCATCGCAGCCATGTGACCGCGAAGGCTTTCGAGCAGTTCGTCACTGACCCCTTGGTCTATGAGCCGCTCGCCCAGGTAGCCTTCCAGTTCTGCCCTCAAACGAATCAGATCGTAGACGTCGTCGGGCCTCAGTTCGCGGATGAACGCGCCGCGGTGGGGTCGCATCACGACTAGACCCTGTTCCTTGAGTTGGTTGAGCGCCTCTCGTATCGGCGCACGGCTCACACCCATCTGCTCTGCTATCGAGGCCTCGGAGATGTGATCACCCGGACGCAGCCGGCCAGTGAGAATGGCCCGTCTGATCGAGTGCGCGACCTGCGACTTAATCGTCGTGGGCGTGACGGGCTCGAAGATCGCCGACCCGCTGCCCTCGTTTTCTCTGATACTCATCGTCTACCCTTCTACCATCGACTGTGGATTGTCGACAAAATGCAGTTTGGCGTGGCTCTGAATATATAGGGCCGGTAGTCGGATGTCAAAGTCCGTCGTGCCCAGCGATCAAAGACTTCTTGCGGCCGAAGTAGCAGTATCGCTCGATGCCTTCGAGAAGTTGGTCCAGGAATTGGCCACAAGGGCGCGGGCCGATTAGCAACGTTAGCCGTTTCTATGCTGTCCTAGTCGGGCTGTGGATTTCGAGCTTCTTACTTCGGCCTCTGGTCAGCTCACAACCCTTCTTGATCGCGTCGCCCAAAGTGGGGTAAACAGCAACTTCCCGTTGGCTGTCTTCCCCTCGACTCTGCTCCCTCTACCGCTTCCGTTGAAGACTCCAGGTACCGCTGTAACCCCCCAAGCAGGTGTTCGGCTCGAAGTCACCTTTGATCGTCGTTTCCGTCGCCGTTCCCACGAAATCGAAGCGGCAATTCGTGCTGGCGCTCAAGGTGGCGACAATGATTCCTTCCCGAATGACGCCGTCGATTACGCCCTCACCGTTCAAATCTCCGTTCAGGGTGTAGATGCCCACGATGTCGTAGCCGCTGCGTCTGAATTCGACCTCCACCAGGGAGACGTAGTCGAGCTGTTGACTCACTCCGGTCCAGACCTCGAGAGCGCCGAGCTGTGAGCACCCTGCCAGGAGGGAGATGAGGAGTGGCAACAGTAGGAGCTGAAGGCGACGAAATCGATACGACATGGAAATATCCTTTTGCCCCCTGGTTTTGTACCAATGTTGCACGTTCGGAGTCCCAAGGGCGTTAAGTATTGCAGTTAAGAGGGGCTAACGGTCGCGCATGGACCTCGTATGAGAAGCGCCGGTGTGCGCCGCCTTGAACGGGGTGCAGATCGAGAAGCTGGCGCAGGGGGCCAAAGGAAGTCTCTCGGGGCCCCTCGAACATTTGCCTGAGCCTTGCTGCTGCATCCCTACAACCTCGCCAGCAAGCAACTCCTTGGCCTCCAACCGAGTTATGTGCCTTGCTGCCCGGTGTTCGCATACCGAACTAAAGTTTCCGAGCCCTGGAGTCGCCGTCCTCGGCCCGATACAGCCGATAATTCCGGCCAGACACACCGTTGAGCAGCAGGCAAGTGGATAGGAACGGACTTCAGGTTCGACTGTAAGCCGGTCGACGTGAACGGCGACCGCCGGTTGACGATGGTGACCGTTCGACATCTACGTCTCCACGATTTCGGCCTGGGCCCGATGGAATGTATCGGCAGAAACTCGGCAACTGCTGAGCTCGATCTGGAAGACACTCATCCGGCCCGTTTTCCAGCCGGGGGTGACCCTCTCGTTGGTTGAGCTCGGCCCCCAGCTCCTCTCTTCCGTTTGACAACTCGCATGTCTTTCCAATACTGTGAATTCCAACTACAGGATTACCATTCCACTGATTGGAATTCTAGATGGTCGAAGCAGTCGACAGGACGGTCAACCTCATCGAGCAATTGGCCCAGAACCCCGGGGGGATCGGGGTAGCCAACCTCGCGAAGAACGTTGGTCTGGCGGGCAGCACGACTCACCGCTATCTCGCGGCGCTGCAGGAGCGTGGGCTGGTGGAGCAGGACGAGCAGAAGAACTATCGGCTCACGCCGCGTCTCTACCTGCTGGGCCTGTCGGCCGCAGCCGGCTTCGACCTGGAGAGGCAGGCCCGGGTGAGCCTGGAGCGCCTCACCAAGCAGACTGGAGAGACCTCGTGCTTGATGATCCGGGACGGCCGCTACTCGGTATGCGTCGCTCAAACGGATGCCCATCATCAGCTCAAGATCGCAGCCAGGGTGGGCAGTCGCCAGGACATCCGGCTGGGCGCAACCTCACGACTTCTTCTCGCTTACGCACCCGAGGAGGAGCGCGAGGCCATCCTGCTGGAACCGGCTCCTCGGGCGCGCACCAAGAAGACCGTCACCGACCCGAAGGCGATCCGCGAGATACTCGACGAGATTACCGAGCAAGGCTATTACGTGAGTGTCGGCGAGGTCGACGAGGGGGTGCTGGCCATAGCCGCTCCGGTTCGCGACCGGTCTGCTGAAGTCGTTGCGGCGATTGCCCTTGCCGCCCCCGAGTCCAGGCTAGGCGCTCCCGACGTGCTCGAAGAGGCTATCGCGCTCGTAGTTCGGGAGGCCGCCGATCTCTCGTTCAAACTCGGCTTCGTCGACAGCTCCCGGCTACGGGTGCCGACTGCCTAGCACCTGAATCACGTGGCGCGTTGGCCCCTTGGCTGACGCCTTGCGCCCGGCCGAAACGGAAGGCATGCTCACCGCCCCGAGGTCCCAAATCCTCTCAACGCCCAGCAACCGAACCTACTCCCTCCCGGCCCCGAAACCTCCTCCTCAGACGCGAAAGGAACGGCATGAAGAGACTCGGAATACTCCTACTCACGGCCCTTATCGGCATCGGCTTGGCGCAGGAAGACACCCTCAGGGTGCTGCTCAGCTCCGAGCTGACCACCCTCGACCCGCAGATAACGACCGATACCGACTCGGCCGCGGTTCGCTACCAGATCTACAATGGCCTGCTCAAGATGACGGAATCCGGCGAGGCCGTGCCCGACCTCGCCGAGAGCTGGGAGATAAGCGAGGACGGCACCCAGTACACCTTCCAGCTACGCCCCGGGGTCACCTTCCACGACGGTGCACCCCTGAACGCGCAGGCGGTCAAGGCCTCCTTCGAACGGCTGCTCGCGGAGGATAGAGACACCAGCGCGAGCGCCTACTTCAAGCCGATCGTGGAAAGCGTCGAGGTCGTCGACGACCTGACCGTACGGTTCACGCTCAACGAGCCGTTCGCACCGTTTCTCAACACGCTGGCTCACCCGGCCGGGCACATCGTGAGTCCCCTCGCCATCGAGCAGTACGGCGAAGAGCTTGGCATGCACCCGGTAGGTACCGGCCCGTACCAGTTCAGCGAGTGGGTTCGTGGTGAAAGGCTCGTGCTGGAGCGCTTCGACGACTACTTCGAAGGCCCTGCCCCCATGGCCGCGATCGAATACAGGATCATTCCGGAGGCAGCTACCAGAGTCGCCCTGCTCGAAACCGACGAGGCAGACATAATCCTGCGCGTCACCCCCGACGAAGCGAAGCGACTCGCCCAGAATCCCGAAATCAAGCTCGAGACCACGCCGACCGCCCGAGCGATGTTCATGGCGATCAACATGACCCGAGAGCCGTTCGACGACAAGCGTGTTCGGCAGGCAATCAACCACGCCGTGAACGTGCGCGAGATCATCACTGCGCTCTTCGGCGAAGAGGTACCGCAGCTCGACTCTCCGTTGGCGCCCGGCGTCTTCGGCTATAACCCGACGCGAACCTACGAATTCGATCCGGAGCGCGCCCGTGAGCTCCTGGCCGAGGCCGGCTACGAGGCTGGCGACATCAGCATCGACCTCTGGTCGCCCAGCGGTCGTTATGTTCAAGACGCGACGGTTGCGCAAGCGGTCGCGCAGCAGCTCGAGGCCTTCGGCTTCGACGTCAACCTCCGGCTCTTCGGTGACTTCAGCGAGTACATCGAGGTCGCGTTCGTGGAAGACCGCGGCGACATGATGCTGCTCGGCTGGTCCCCCTCGACGCTGGAGGCAGAGGGAGGTCTCTACCAAATCCTCCACGGCGATCACGCCAACAAGTTCGCTAACAACTCTGGATTCGACAACCCTGAATTCAACCGGCTCATCGAGGAAGCCCGGTCCATGACCAGCGAAGAGGATCGGCTCGCCGCCTACGCTCAGGCACAGGAGATCGTCATGGAGGAAGCTCCCTGGCTCTTCCTCTACCCCCAACCGGTCATAACCGCGATGAGAGCGAACGTCCATGACGTGGTCATCCTGCCCTCCGAGCACCTGGTGCTACGCGAGGCCTGGAAGGAGTAAGGGCAGTTGTACCTGGCGCGCCGGCTCCTGGAGATAATCCCCGTGCTGTTCGCGGTGACTTTCATAGTCTTCGTCTCCGTGCGGCTCATTCCCGGGGATCCGGCGCGCACCATAGCTGGACTCGAGGCCAGCGCGGAAACGGTCAGGGCGATCCGCGAGGATCTGGGCCTCGACCAACCGCTGCTGTCCCAGTATGTCGTCTTCCTCAAGAACGCCATCGGCGGGGACCTAGGAGAGTCGTACTATTACGGAACCGAGGTGGTGGACGAAGTGCTACGGCGCTTCCCCGCCACCCTCCTCCTCGCCATCTCCGGACTTGCGGTGTCGGTCCTGGTCGGCATGTTCGTGGGCACGCTATCGGCCGTGAACAAGGGCTCGCTCATGGACCGCGGCACACTGATCTTCGCCATCGGCGGCATAAGCATGCCGTCGTTCTGGCTGGCGCTGATCCTGATCATTATCTTCGCAGTGAAACTTCAATGGCTTCCGGCTGGTGGTTACGGCACCTGGCAGCATCTGGTGCTTCCCGCGATCACGTTGGGCTTGTTCGGCGCGGGAACCATAGCCCGCCTCACTCGGTCGAGCGTCCTCGAGGTGCTACGCCAGGACTACGTTCGCACCGCGCGTTCCAAAGGCCTTCCCGGCCAGGTGATCCTGCTCAAGCATGCGTTGAAGAACGCGCTGATCCCGGTGATCACCGTCCTCGGACTGCAACTGGGCGCCTTCTTGAGCCGTGCTGTCGTTACCGAGACCGTCTTCGGCTGGCCTGGAATAGCGCGCCTCACGGTCACCGCCGTCCTGGATCGAGACTTCCCGCTCATTCAGGGCACCGTGCTCTGGCTGGCGATCGTCTTCATCGCGGCCAATCTCCTCGTCGACCTCGTCTACTCGCTCATAGATCCGCGGATCAGGTACGCGTAACCGTGGCCCGCTCACCGACAATCGGTGAAGATCGGTCGGAGAAAAACGGCGCGCCCGCTCGCCCCGCCTTCTGGCGTTCGCGGGTGTTTCGGACCCTCTGGAAGGACCCGTGGACCATCATGGGCGGGGTCATCGTCCTGCTCTTCATCCTGATGGCGATCCTGGCTCCTTGGCTCGCCCCCTACGACCCGACCCTGGGGAACATCCTCGCGAGATTGGAACCGCCCTCGCTCGAACACTGGTTCGGCACCGACGGGCTGGGCCGCGACCTGTTTTCGCGGGTGATCTACGGCGCTCGGCTCTCGGCGATCGTCGGTTTCTCATCCGTGATGTTCTCCGGCGCGTTGGGCATATTCATGGGTGCGGTCGCCGGCTACTTCGAGGGCTGGACCGACACGCTCGTCGGGCGGAGCGTCGACACCATGCTGGCTTTCCCAGGAATCCTACTCGCCATCCTGGTACTGGCGGTGTTGGGACCAGGACTCACCAGCGTGATCATCGCCGTCGGCATCTTCGGCATCCCTACCTACGCCCGAGTCGTGCGAGGCACCGTGCTGTCGGTGAAGCGGCTGGAGTTCGTGGAGGCGAGCCGAGCGTTGGGCGCCGGCCACGCCGCCACCCTGGTGCGCCACGTACTTCGCAACAGTTGGGCGCCAGTGATCGTGCTCACCAGCCTCAACTTCGGCACCGCGGTCCTCACGGCCTCTGCCCTCTCCTTCCTGGGCGTCGGCGTCCAGCCGCCGTCCCCAGAGTGGGGCGGGATCATCGCCGAGGGGCGGCAGTACGTGCGCGTCGCGCCCCACATCACCACCATCACAGGCATCTTCATCTTCGCGACGGTTCTCGGCTTCAACCTCTTGGGAGATGGCCTTCGTGACGCGCTCGATCCCAGGTCGCAGGACCGGTGAAGGAGCAGGCAATGGAACACTTACCATCACTTTCCATCCACCCCGAGGTTGGCGAGATTCGGCCGGTGGAAACGGTATCTGCTCGCCTGCTGCCCAGCCGCCTCACCCACGGGCTCACCCTCAAACACATCCGGCTGGAAGGGGAGAGGTTGCTGCCGGTCGTCCGCATCACGAATGGAGAGTCGGAAGGGTACGGCGAAGCGCCGCCCCTGCCCACCTTCACGGGCGAAGAGGCCGAGGACACGCTCGCCGAAGTCGAGGCGTACCTGCCGCGGCTTGTTGGGGTAGACCCACGAGAAGCCCTGCGGCGGCTTCATTCGGCGGACAATAGCTCTGGTGACTTGGCCCCTGAAGCAGATCCCGCCAACGACCGCTTGAAGGGCACCCTTCGTGCCAGCCTCCCCGCCCGCTGCGCCATCGACCTCGCGCTTCACGACCTGATCGCGCGCAGCCAGAGTGTTCCGCTCCACTCCATCCTCGGAGGCTCGAACAGGGCGTCCGTCACGATCACGAGGGCGATAGGGTTTCACCCTCTCGACCGCACCGTCGAGCTGGCGCGGCGGTACCTCTCAACCGGCGTCACCGCTCTGAAGCTGAAGGTAGGGCGCGAAACTGCAACCGACGCTGCCGTCGTCCGGGCCGTTCGGAAGGAGGTGGGACCGGAGGTCGAGCTGGCGGTGGACGCCAACGAATCGTTGGATACGGCCTCTGCGATCGAACTGGTCGAAGCGTGCAGGGAGGCGAGGCTCGCCTACTTCGAACAGCCCGTAGGGCGCGACGACTACGCCGGCTTGCGAGCTGTGCGCGAAACCGGAGTCAAAGTGCTCGCCGACGAGAGTCTCTTCACCGTGGAGGACGCCCGGCGCTTGCATGAAGCCGGAGCGGTGGACCTCCTTGCCATCAAGTTGATCAAGTGCGGCGGCCTCGCCCCAGCGCTCGAGATCGCACGCTTCGCCGTGAAGCACGACCTGCCGGTCATCGTCATAGACCCTCTGGGCAGCGCCCTAAGCCTGAACCCCGGACTGCACCTCGCAGCTGTCCTGCCCGACCGAGGATACGCCCACGGACTGAGCGCCGGCCTCGACGTCGACGCTCCGCATGCGCCACATCTGCCGCTTATAGGCGGAAGGCTGCAACTCCCTGTTGGACCGGGGAACGGCGCGCGAGTGGTGTGGCCCGGTCCGAACGGCGGTGGCTTGGGTCGCGATGGGGAAACCAGCCCGCAAGCGACAACTCTGAAGCAGGTCAATGACGAAAGGAGCAACAGATGAAACTCGCCTTCGCCACCATCGGTGAGGCCCCCAGGGATGACCTCGTGCCCTTCTTGCGTGAGCAGATTCCTCCCGACATCGAGGTCCTCGAGGATGGAGTGCTGAATCACCTCTCGCAGGAGGAGCGGCTGCAGCTGGACGTGGGAGACGACTCGCTTCACATGGTCACTCGAGACCGCGACGGCAACTCGTACCGCCTCAACTACCAGCGCACCCTCCCGCAGATGCAGAGGGTGGTCGACGGACTCGTCGACAAGGGGGCGGACCTGGTCGTGATCCTCTGCGGCGCCGACTGGACCCCGGTGAAGGCTAGGGTACCGATAGTCAACCCGGGACGACTTTTCCCCAACCTCATCCAGGCTCTGGGTTCGAACGTGAAGCTGGGAATTATCAAACCCGACTCGGGTCAGATCCCCCACACCGAACGTCAGTACCGTGACGAGCTCGGCCTGGATTCAGCGGTCGTGGCGGCCTCACCTTACGTTCCGGAGCGCCTCGACCTTGCCCGCCAAGCCGCCCGCGAACTGTCGACCCAGGGAGTCGAGCTCGTATGGATGACGTGCGTGGGAATGGGCGAGGAGATGCGTTCGGCGGTCAGGAGCGTGCTGCCCGTCCCCACCATCCTCGCCCGCTCGATCCTGGCGAAGGTGATCAACGAACTGCTGACCGACAAAGCGCGGTCTCGAACAGGAGGAGTACCTGCATGACGACGAAGACTAGCGAAGGACTGGACGAGCTGCTGCACCAGGTGTCGGAGGCCAACCTCGACTCCCACCTCGACTGGTGTTCCGGAGTGCGCCGCGACACCGGCGGACCGGGCGAGGAGAAGATGGTCGATTACATCGTCGAGACGCTACGGAAGGACGGCGTGCCGGTCACGGTGCACGAACACGACGCCTACCTCTCCTACCCGCGCCACGCTCTACTCGAGGTATTGGGGCCGGAGCCGATGAAGATCCGCTGCCTCACCCACTCCTTCGCGGCCTCGACAGATCGGAACGGCCTCACGGGTTCCCTTCGCTACCTTCCCGACAAGAACATGAAGGATGGGGCGGGCCGAATCGCCCTGGTGGACGGCCTGGCGATGCCCATCGAGGTGCTCCAGGCGAGCCGCGCCGGGGTGCAGGCGCTCATCTTCGCGAACGCCGACTGGTACATCCACAACATGATCGTCACGACCATCTGGGGAGGGTCCCCCACGCCCGAGCAGGAGGAACGGCTCCCCAGCGTGCCGGTCGTGTCGATCTCAAACGAGGATGGCAGGAAGCTCAAGGCGCTGCTCGAACGGGGTCCGGTCGATATGCGCGTGACGACCGAGGTGGAGACCGGTTGGCAACGAGTGAAGCTGCCGGAAGTGCGCATCCCCGCCAACTCTGACACCGATGAGTTCGTGCTGGTGGGCGGACACTACTGCTCGTGGGAAGTGGGCATTACCGACAACAGCACCGGCGTCGCGGCACTGCTGGAGATCGCGCGGGTTCTCTGGCAGAACCGAAACGACCTCGAGCGGAACGTTCGGGTCGCGTGGTGGCCTGGCCACTCCCATGGCCGCTACGCCGGGAGCACCTGGTATGCGGACCACTTCTTCGAGGATCTCGCCCGCAACTGCCTCGCGTATCACAACATCGACTCGCCCGGCGTCAAGGGAGCCACCAAGTACATCCTCCGTCACACCTCGGCGGAGATCGAGGCGTTCGGCCGGCAGGCGATCGAGAGCTTCACCGAGCAACGCGACCCAGAGGTCCACCGGCCCAGTCGAGCCGCGGACCAGTCCTTCCTTGCCAACGGCGTCCCGTCCTGCTCCCTCTACTCGTTCCTTCCCGACGGTCACCCGGACCGCAAGCCGTGGACCGGCGGTTGCGCCGGCGCCTGGTGGTGGCACACCGAACACGACACCAGGGACAAGGCCGATACCGCGATACTTGCCAAGGACGTCCGTCTTTCGCTGGGCTTCGTAACCCGCCTGGCCAACGCGGAGGTATTCCCGTTCGACTTCCACCTGCTCGCCCGTGAGACCAGGCAGTTCCTGACCGACGTCGCAGAAGCCGCGGGGAGTGAGCTGGATATGGAGCGCACTCTTGCCCTCGCCGACGAGTTGATCGCCGCGACGAAGGGGTTGAACGACCGTTTGGCGCAAGTTGAACCCGCACGCGCCAACGAGAAGCTCAGGCGCCTGGCCCGTACCCTGCTTCCGCTCGTCTACACCAGCGACGGCCGCTACGTCCACGAGGCGGCCGACATTACCCCAATGATGAGTACCCACAGGGCCTCCATGTACCCGGGCGTGAACCGCGCCTTCGGGCTGTCGAAGCTCGAGGGGACTCCAGAGCATGGCTTCCTGCTCACCAAGCTGCGCCGCCAGGTGAACAGGTTCAACGACTCCCTCGCCGCCGCCGTGGAGCTGGCAACCGAATACACGCCTGCCGGCACTTGAACGGCGTGGAGCGAGGGGACAGCCGTCGCTCCACGCCCTACGCCGTCTAGTCTCTGTCAAGCGTCCTGAGCAGAAATCGAAACGTCGAAGGGGCAGAGGGAGTGAAGATGAAAGCAATCGTCGTTGGCAGTCAGGAGGCAGGTGCCCCGCTGACGTGGAGCGAGATTTCTCCTCCCAGCCTGGGACCGGGCGAAGTCCTGGTAGACGTCCACGCCACCGCCCTCAATCGTGCCGACTTGCTACAACGCGCCGGAAAGTACCCGCCGCCGCCGGGCGCCAGTGAGATTCTCGGCTTGGAGATGGCTGGAACAGTCCGCCGGCAGGGCGAGGGCGCGAGCGGCTGGTCAGAAGGGGACAGGGTGTGCGCGCTACTGCCGGGCGGCGGTTACGCCGAGCAGGTGAGCGTCCCGGCGGACATGCTCATCCCCGTGCCGCCTGGCATGTCGATGGCACAGGCGGCCGCTCTGCCGGAAGCCTTCCTGACCGCCTACTCGGCCCTCTTCTGGGAGGGACGACTGAAAGATGGCGAAAAGGTGCTGATCCACGCCGGCGCGAGTGGCGTGGGCACTGCTGCCATCCAGCTGGCCCGCCGTGCCGGCTGCCGCGTCTTCGCCACGGCGGGAAGCCCGCAGAAGACAGCTGCCTGCGAGTCCCTGGGCGCAGAGTTGGGAATCAACTACCGCGAGCAGGATTTCGAGGAGCGGATCGGCGCTCACCTTGGCGGGAGTGGCGTCGACGTGATCATCGACATGGTGGGCAAGGACTACTTCGAAAAGAACCTGCGGCTGATGAACAAGCGGGGCCGGCTTGTCTTCGTTTCTGCCCAGAGCGGGAACAGTGTGGGGCTGAACATCCGTGAGTTAATGGCTAAGCGACTCGAGCTGATCGGCGCCACGCTGCGCGTTCGGCCGGTGGAGGAGAAGGTCGCCCTCAAGGACTCCTTCCTCGGGCGCTTCGGTTCAGACCTCGAGGCCGGCGAGGTGAAACCGGTCATCGACCGGGTCTTCCCGATCGCTCAGGTGGAGGAGGCGCACCGGTTCATGAGCGAGAAGCGGAACATCGGCAAGATCGTGCTGGCGATTTCTCGGGATTGAGGCCCTTTGCGACGCTCTGTAAAACTACTCTGAGCAGACTACTTCGAGGAAGTCCCGGAGGGTAGTTACTACTCGCCGCGTCGGGATGGTAACTATTCACCGTTAAGGTCCCGTAGAAGTTACCATCACCATCTACAATTTTTGGCGGATCTGTCGCATAGGGATTGCAGGCGCTGTATGTTGAGTACTTGGAACCATAGTCGCCATAGCGGTTGAAGATCGATGTGGCAGAATATTGACTACCGTAACTTCCATAGCGATTCAAGACGGAGTCACTGTCGTGCTCGTTGCACGTGAGGCAGCCTAGGAAAACCTCGTATCCGTCGCCTCCGAACAGCAGCAGGTCGGACTGTGCCTGTGCGAAGGGGAAGAGTCCGACGAAGAGCAGTGTGAAGAGAAGCGACATCTTTATCATGCCTGACCAGCCCTTCCGACCAGAATCTCAGCTTCCTAGCGCGACGTTGATAAATTGTAGGGCATCAAAGCGCTTGAAGTGACCATTAAACTCTGTGGTCTAGCAAGGTCAGTTAGCTGATTGCAGTACGTCGGTACCGGAATCCTCTTGTTTGTGCGGTCCGTAGACGGGCTCAAGGGACCTCTGGAGTGTTCACACAGGTGGTGACGTCCATGAATCGTGAGCCCATCCCACATTCCACTCCACCGACCGACCCGGCCCCTCGGTCGCCCGATCGCCCCGCTCCCTGCGCTACCCTTGAAGGAACGCCCGAAGGAGCACCTCTTGCGCGTCTCACTGTTCATCCCCTG